>DATMPC010000029.1 GCA_035567895.1 Terriglobales bacterium
CCGGCGACCACGGCAGACTGGCTTGATGCCACCAAGAGACTGATTCTCTCTTTCTGCTTTTCGTAGATTACCAGGGCTGCCGGACTCCCCTGGTAACTCACCAGACTTGCGCCGGAGAGTTGGTACGCAGGTATGCCCGGCGTGGATTGAGGCAATCGAAACTGAAACGGGACTTTGCCCGTAAACCATGACGTCACCTGCTCCGGAGAATCCGAGCGAATTCCGAGAACTAGATTGCCATCTAGATAGCTGCGGTGAGTAGCTACGGCCGTTTCCACATAGTTTCCAGCGCGCACCTGACGCATGGCACTAGGCACAAACGCGAGAATTAAGGCCGTCACAGCAAGGGTGGCCATTATCAGCCTAAGCCTTGCAACACGCCGAACAGGGTCAGTGAGCCCACTTCCCACTCTGCGCAAGAGACGATCGTAGAAATTCTCGTGGGCGCCGATCGAGGCGCTGTGCTGTTCAAGAACTGCGGCCACGCGAGCGCGAAGCGCAGGTGGGGAGGAATATAACGGTCGGGATCGGTGTAGAAGCTGTGAGAGAGCCCGCTCAGTCTCTAGGCTCATCCGGCAATTCGAGCAGACTTCAAGGTGCGCGCGAAACTCATCTAATTCCTGCCCGTGCAGGCGATCGTCCAGATAACTCAGCGCCTTGAGGCTAAACTCATCGCAGGGGCTCATGCCGTATCCTTGTTGCTGGGAGTGTTTGGGGTATTAAACCTGCACCGACTACAAAACACGCAAAGGATGGAAATATTCCCTAATTTCTCAGCAAAAAGAAGCACCGCGCTTTCACTTCCACCTTTTCTGCTCAAATCGCGCTTCGTCGTCCACAACCGTTGGCGAACCATTGTCGCTGTTCGTTCCCGGTGCTTAGCTGTTGCCACAAGCAGATCGCGAAGCTTGGAGCGCGCTCTGGCCAGTCGCGACATGACCGTACCGGCAGGGCATTCCAGCATCGCTGCAATGTTCTCATAGGAAAGCTCTTCATATTCGCGCAATAAAATGACCTCGCGGAACTCCAGAGGGAGCTGCTCGATCGCGTGCCGGACTTGCTCGCCCTCCAAGTCGCTCACTTAGGCCGCATGGGGATCTCTCGAGGAATCCACCGCCCGATTCGCGACCTGCTCATCCGCATCCAGCCCGACCATATCCGGGGCAATCTTCCGCTGACGTAATTGGTTCAGCCAAATATTACGCAGAATGGTGAATAACCAGCTTTTGACATTGCTGTCGGGTCGCAACCTTCCATCGCGCGGAGCGCGCGAAGACAGGTCGGCTAGTTCTTGCTCTGCGACCACCGGCCTGAGTGTCGCGATAGGGACGATCATCGCTGATCGCCCCCCGCACAGGGCCGTACAAGCGGCATTACCGCCTACGGCTCCCACCCTGGAGAAGGCGAGTAATGCTGCTACTCGCACACCGCTCATTCCCTGGAACACTCGTGCCCCGCACTGCGTCGGGGTGGTGTTGGGTTGAACGATGTTCTCCTTGGCCCGCGCCCTTTTCTCTTCAGGCTCCGCCGAAGATCGCTCTTCTTTGGTCCGAATCGGACGGAGTCTTCGGTAACCACAACCCTTCGGGGTGCGCGTTAGAAACCACTGCTGGTGCTTCTGTGCTTTTTTTTGCGAAGATCCGGCCAGAATTATCTCAGAAACAGATGTGCCCGGCGACGGGTAGAGTACGGCACCGTACGTCTTTTTCTCTGGATCGAACCTAAATATCTTGCGTCAATCACGAAACAAGCGTAGAAGCAGTAGATCAGGCACCTGGGATGCTTACCCATCGTTCCATCCTCGACCGACTGCTGTTATCCCTCGCAGTGTGCTTCCTCTTGTGCGGGATCGCATCTGCAGAGATCCCAGAGCTGCTGTCATTGATCGACAACACCTCTAATGACTTCACGATCAGCAAGGCTGGTCGACAACAATGCACGCCGACGTTAAGTGAGAGGACTTCGAATTCTGTCCCGCTTGATAGGCAGAATTTCGCGTGCGGCGCGCACCCTCATTGCGCACCTACCGTCGTGGGTGCTGAGACAACCTCCTCCGATTTGTTTGTCCTGTATTCTGATTTTCGCAGATAGAAGTTCCCTTCGCCCCAACGCGCGTCCAGCTGCACAGTCAACGGTTCCAAATCCTTTACTCCGTTGATATTCAAAGCGCGTCTGATACGCGCAATCACGTTTATCGAACCTCTCCAATCAAGTAGCTAGCCAAACCAAAGAAATAGCCCAGGGCATGCAAAGTTAAGTCAGTTTTTCATTCGCGCTCCATCAATTCGCAGTTTTGAGGTGAAACATGCAAAATCCACGCACAATCGGAAGGCCTAGGTCTTTCACGTACATGAAGTCGCCTACGCGCGTCACCGCGGGGATCATCGCCGCGATGATCGGCGTTTGCGGATGCGGCGCAGGTTCAGCTTATTCGCCTACGCCGCCACCAGTTGCTCAGGACGCGAGCGTCACGGGCCAATACAATCTGGTGCTGACGTTCACGACACGTATGGGGGTACACGGAAAGCGGAGGTGGCAGTCATGAAAATCGTAGTGATCGGGGGCAGTGGACTAATCGGGTCAAAGCTCGTTAACAAATTGCGCGAGCAGGGGCACGAGGCAGTCGCCGCATCTCCTAATTCCGGCGTCAACACAATCACAGGCGAGGGACTGGCCGAAGCGCTGAAAGGTGCGTCGGTCGTTGTGGACGTAACGAACTCCCCTTCGTGGGAAGACTCGGCGGTGATGAAGTTCTTCGAGACATCAACCCGTAACCTACTTTCCTATGAAGCGACCGCGGGCGTCGGACATCACGTTGCGCTG
>DATMPC010000030.1 GCA_035567895.1 Terriglobales bacterium
GGTTTCAATACTTCGAAGATGAGCTGGGATAGCTGATCGACGCTCAGACGGCTCGGAGTCGACAGACGCTGTCCACCCTGGCGAACGGCCGAGATGGGATTGTGGTCAATCCATTCGTAGCGAATGGCGTGTGCGTAGAGAACATGCATGAGGTCTCTGATTTTCTTCTTGGTCCCTGGAGCCAGAGCCTTCCCGTTCGGCTTATTGAGAGGTGAGAGCCAATCTTCCACCGCAATTGCCTTCACTTCCTCCAGCGCTACCTCACCCCATCGGGGAATGATCCACCTCCGCAAGTAGCTTCGGTAGTTATCCTTGGTTGAGAAAGCTCGCCGGCTCTTAGGATCTGTTTCCATCGAGCACTCTTTCTGCAGCCAGTGATCCACCAGTTCCTTGAACGTGCTAGGACCATCCCCAGATCGGCGACCCAAGCCAAGACTGAACCTCTCTGCGTGTGCCGCGGCCTCGCTTCGAAAGTCTCTAGCTAAGCCGAGTACACGCTTGCGTTCTGTGGGCCGACCATCAGTTCCAGGGTCGTACCATCGAGCAGGGAACTGCGAGGCTCATCCGATACCGGTTTTTCCGAACTGGCAGGCGGCAGTTGCCTGGGGTGCGATGCCATCGCGCTTCCAATTTGTTCGAAAGCGCGAGTACGCGCGGCGACCACGTCCCACCGTGCGCAGCCCAGCAGAAGAGAACAATCTTGATCGGAGTAGCGTTCAAGAACCGTCATTACGTATACAAAGCGATCGAACGGCTCGAGTGCAAGAACTGCCGCAATCCCGACCTGCTCCGGCGGCGACACTTTGCCATTGCTGCTGACCGTGGCATAGCTCGAACGGCCATCTCCTTCCACTGGCCGCGGATTGATTGCCCTCACGGCATTTACGATGATCACTCGCCGAGCCCAGGAACGCGCCCATTCCTTGAAAACCGGGTTGCCATCTACCGCGTCCTCCAGGCCGGAGACAAAACACTGCTCAGCCTTCTCACGATCCGCGGTTAGCAGGAACGAGAGCAGGTAGAGGCTGTTCATGTCCTGGTCAAAGACCTGGCGGAAATCGTCGCTGCTTGCGTACGGCGTGGCCTTCGTGATTTGCTTTGCCTCCGGCATGTTCACCTCCGTCTTTCACTTATAAGTCGTTTGAGCTTGGTGAGAATCGACAACCAAAACTATTTTTCTGATGTTTTCAGCGTCTCACTCTTTCTTTCGAGTACCTGCGACGGCGCGCATCGGCATCTTGCGGCCAGTCCTTTCAACACGTGTCGCGTAAGAATGCCGGCGCAGGAAAACTTTGCGCCTGCCTTCATGAGATCGAAAATGGCATTTTCTCCCTCGCGGCTGATGACGGTCAGGTTGCTTAAATCTATAACTACTTTACGGCCATCTAAGTCACGGCTCGCACTTCTCCAAGTTGTGCGAAGTTCATCGACCCAGGGTTCGCTCAGCCTTCCTTCCACCACCAACTTGCGCTGAGTTCGGGTATCGACGATGGAAATCCTGAACATATTTGATCTCGTGACGGATCAGTTAAGCGCAACGCGCATGCCAAAGGCGGACGCCTGCAAGATGTTGAAACGATTGGCGGGAGCAAAATCGTCGACGCGTTGTGTCAACGAATGTCAAAATCAGAATTGACACTTTTCAAGGCGCGAGACAAACAACGTAGAGTTGTGCCAACGGCAGGAACGGTGGAGGTCAACTCAGAGAATTGAAGAGACGCAAGGGTGAGACCCGTGCGTGGTCATGGCTGACGCGGAAACCTGCTTTCCAGAGCTTTCGACGCGACCGTCGAAACCTCATAACACTCTTCGCGGGTCGACGCCTAGCTTTTTCATCCGAGCGATTAGGGTGGTGCGTTTGAGGCCCATGCGGGCCGCGGCCCCATCGGCTCCCGCTACTCGTCCGTTGGTGGTTTTCAAAACGCGGACCATCTCATCGCGTTCACTCGCCTCGCGCGTCCCAGCCACCGGAGTGGTCTTGCCGTTATTGCTCAGTTCGGCGATCGGAGCCTGCAATGCTGTGCCGTGAGTAAGGATCACCGAACGCTCAATGAAGTTCTCCAGTTCGCGAATATTCCCCGGCCAATGCCAACTCGAGAGCTTCCTCATGGCTGCGGCGGGAATCGATTCGATCTGCTTGTTCATGAGGCGGCCGTACTTCTGCGTGAAGTAGCGGACCAGCAATGGAATATCCTCCGGGCGCTCGCGCAAAGGTGGGATGCGGATCGGAAAGACATTCAGGCGATAGTACAAATCGCTGCGGAACTCGCGATTCTCCATCATTTGTTCGAGATCGCGATTGGTCGCCGCTACCAGTCGCACGTCGACCTTCTTGGTTCGGTTGCTGCCCAGCCTTTCAAACTCACGTTCCTGCAAAGCTCGCAGCAATTTGGGCTGGATCTCGACCGGGATGTCCCCGATCTCATCCAGGAACAGTGAGCCCTGGTCGGCCAGTTCGAGGCGGCCAACCTTCTGTGCAATCGCGCCGGTGAAGGCGCCTCGTTCATGTCCAAAAAGTTCACTCTCGAGCAGCCCCGTCGGAATCGCAGCGCAGTTAAGCTTCACGAACGTCCGATCCTTACGGCGGCTGCGTTCATGGATGGCGCGCGCAATCAATTCCTTTCCGGTACCGGTCTCACCGAGAAGCAAAACCGTCGAGTCGCTGGGTGCCACGGTTTCCACGAGATTCAGAACATGGCGGAGAGCCGAACTCTGGCCCACAATTCCTTCGAAGTCCATCTCGCCGCGGATTTCTTCTTCCAAATACAGCTTTTCCTGCGCGAGTTTGTTCTTGAGATCAGCGATCTCACCGTATGCCAGCGCGTTCTCCAGCCCGATCGCGACCTGCTGTGCGACTTGGGACAGAAAGGCCGTCGCCTCCCGATCAAAGGCATTTTCTTCCCGGCTCGCCAGGGCGAGCACACCAAGAGAGCGATCCCTGCTGATGAGAGGCATGTCGCAGAACGAATTAATACCCTCGCCTGAGGCCTTGGCGTACATCTCAGGAGGCACCTCAGCAGGATCGAGTCGGTTCAAGACCCAGGGCTTGCCGCTTTGGTAAGTTTCGCCCGGAATCGAATCCGCGATGGGAATCAATACCTGTTCTGTAAAAAATCCCCTGCTATCTGGGAAGTCGAGAGCGTGCACCCGCAAGTTGACGCCGTCTGGCTCGGGCAGCATGATCGCGGCGGCATCGCAGCGCATGACCTGGCGAACACTCGCCGAGATCGTTCGCAGCAGTTCCTGAAAATTCAGGTTCGAGACGACCTGGTTGGTTA
>DATMPC010000031.1 GCA_035567895.1 Terriglobales bacterium
TCGTAGTTGAGTGACACGTAGGTCGCATCCTCGTCAACGAGACCTTTGACAATCGTTGGATTTGTTGTGTTCGCTAAGAATTGCCTCACGACCTCTGTGGGCGTTTGCGCCATCGATTCGCTCCTCTTCCTGTTCATTGAATTTTCCTTTCTGACCGACGAGTTTTAATGTGTATCTTCGTGCTTATGCAGTCTGCCGCTTCTTCGGCTTGCGATTCTTTCCATCCAGGCAAGTGCGTATTGCCGGTAATCAGCCACGCGCCGCGCTCATAAGTTAGATACGACCATGCCCACTGGATCAGAACGATCAGGCGATTACGGAAACCGATCAGGAAAAATATGTGGATGAACAACCACGACAACCAGGCCAGAAAACCCGAGACATGAATTTTTCCAAAATCGGCCACGCCTGCGGCTCGACCGATGGTTGCCAGGCTGCCTTTGTTCCAATAGTGGAAGTCCTTGCGCGGCTCGCCGCGCAATTCGTTTCCGATATTGTGGGCGGTGGCTTTGCCCTCCTGCATCGCGACCGGTGCGACCCCAGGCAGCCACTTGCCGTTCTCGTCTTTCAGAGCAGCCAGGTCCCCGACCACGAAGACTTCGGGATGTCCGGGAATGCTGAGGTCGGGATTCGCCAACACGCGCCCGGCGCGATCCACCGGCGCTCCCAGTTTCTTTCCCAGAGGCGACGCGGCAACGCCTGCCGCCCAAAGAATCACGGTGGCCGGCAGCTTGGATTCCCCGATATGGACGGATCCCGGTTCCACTTGAGTGACCAGCGCCGAGGTTTGTACCTCCACGCCAAGGTGTCGCAGCTGTTCTTCGGCGCTGCGCGAGAGATCTTCAGGATACGCGGGGAGAACTCGCGGACCTCCTTCGAGCAGCACGATACGAGTTCGTTTGGGATCGATAGAGCGGAATTCATTAGCCAGAACCTGGCGTGAGATCTCTGCCAGTGTTCCCGCCAGTTCCACGCCAGTCGGACCGCCGCCGACCACCACAAAATTTAGCTGAGGATGTTCCTTATCCTTGTCGTCACTGCTGGCGGCCTGGTGCTCCGCCAGTTCGAACGCGAGCAGCACACGCCGCCGGATCTCAAGGGCGTCTTCAATGGTCTTCAGGCCCGGGGCGAAGGGCTTCCATTCGTCGTGTCCAAAATAGGCGTGACTGGCACCCGCCGCCACGATCAGATAGTCGTATTCAACCTCGCCGTCTTCCAGCTTCACCACCCGGCGCGAAAGATCGAAGTCCCGCACTTCCGACATCAGTACTTCGACGCTGCGCTGACTGCGCATGATCCAGCGAATGGGTGCGGCAATTTCGTCCGGTGACAAACCGGCGGTTGCCACCTGATACAGCAGAGGCTGGAAGATGTGAAAGTTTTGGCGATCCACCAGCGTAATCTGGACTGGATAACGTGCCAGCGTGCGCGCTGCAAGAAGTCCGCCGAAGCCGGCTCCCACAATAACCACGCGCGGTTTGTTTTGCTGGTCCATTGGCCTTCCTCTATTAGATTACCGGGTCGAGAAGAGTGAGTTTCTGTCCATCCGGACTGATCTTTGTGGCAATCATGTTCAATCCTTTCCGATTTGCGGGCCTACGGTTCCTTCGTCGACGGTTGACTGGAGCTGCCTAAGCCGTGCGTTCATTTTGAGTCTAGGCTTGAGGTCGAATGGCGGCGGCCAGACAGCGCGCTCGGATTCGGGTAGAGCGTTGTGAATTCGTTCAGCACGTGAAAATTGTGGAATCCACGCGCATGCCCGAACGTTTCTCGCATAACGGGAATTACGATCATGGGCTTGCTTCTCTGGCCAGTGCAGGCGAAATTCGGCGCGTCCAGTCCACCAAATTCTTTAGGAGCTCCTGGATCAATTGTTTGGTCGGGTCATGGATCAGATTTCCGTTCTCATCGAATCGATGTGCAGCATCCGCGATCACGACTTCAGGCTGACTCAGGGTAAACAAGTTGAGAGCTACAAGGATCTGCCGCAGATGGCATTGGGCCCGAGCGGTTCCGATTGCGCCGAGAGACGCACCCATGATCGCCGCTGCTTTCCCAGACCAGGCGCTGTCCCCGAGGGGCCGACAGGCCCAATCGATCGCATTCTTCAAGACTCCAGGGATGGAGTAGTTGTATTCGGGCGTTACGATCAGAAGAGCATCGGCGCTGCGAATGCGCTTCTTCAGTTCCAGCACTGATGATGGTGGGCGCTTCTCGTCATCCTCATTGAACATCGGAATACGATCAAGCAGAAAGAGGTCAATCTCGCTGTTTTGCGGGACAAGTAATTTGGCCACGCGGAGCGCAGCCTGATTGTAAGAGCCGCGACGGAGGCTTCCAGCGATGCCAAGAATACGGACGTGCCTGCTCATTTGTTGTCTCTCCTACCTAGCTTCGGACTTTGTCTTAATGTCTCGCGCAATTTCCTCCGCCCGTGGAACACCCGGCCTTTTACTGCCGCGACAGAGAGGCCCATGACTAGCGCAGTCTCTTCCGTGGATAACTCACCAAGTTCCCGCAGCTCGATTGCTTTCCGTATTCCTGACCTCAACTTATTCAAAGCTGCGGTCAGAATTTGCTTCTGTTCTCGATCTAAGCAACTATCTTCAGGGTTTGGGGCCGAGTCCAGGAAATCCAGCGGCAGCGCACTTTCGGTCTTCGTGCTTGATTCTTCGGTCGGCCCCTCACGCGACCAACGCTTCCTGCGCAACAACATAAGTGCCTCGTTGATCGCGATCCGTGTTAACCAGGTGGAGAACAAAGCTTGACCCTCAAACTTCTTCAAGTGAATGAACGCTTTTTGGAAGCTCTGCTGCACGACATCTTCGGCGTCTTCCCGATTGCGGGTTATGCGCTGAACCATTGAAAAAATCCTTCGCTCGTGCCGTTCGACCAGCAGCTCAAATGCGCGAGTGCCCCTGGCTTTCGCGGCAGCAACCAGCAATGCATCTTCGTCCGCAACCAGACGATTGGCAGAAGAGCTCGTCGCATTCGCTTCGTCGATCGCACTCATGAGTTCTGCCGGCATAGTGTTGCTCCCCTCACTTCGCATTTCCGAAGACATTGTCTCTCGGCCCGTGACGACGGATCATTCACCGGGTCAACGTCGAGCGTGTCAGTTGGTATT
>DATMPC010000032.1 GCA_035567895.1 Terriglobales bacterium
CCCTATGAACTCTATTCGGGCCGCACTGAAACACTGTATCGGGAACTGCTTCCGGGTCTTTGTGCGATTGCGCGCCAGCATCAGCGGAAGGTGGTCGTAAAGTTGCACCCCTTCGAGAGTGTGAGCGCTCGTTCCCGACTAGTCGACCGGATTCTGTCCGGGGATGACCGTCAGTTGGTGGAAATTTCCACGGCGGCCATTTCGGAGCAGCTTCTGCGTCGCATCTGGTTTGCCTTGACTGTGGAATCGAGCGTTGCCGTGGAGTGTGCTCTCGCAGGGATACCTTGTTTTCTGTGCGGATGGTTTGATCTCAGCATGCACTGCTACGGGCGGCAGTATGAGAAGTTTGGCGCCGCGCGAATCTTAAAGAGCCCGAGTGCTATAGCGCGTATCCCGGAGATGCTGGATTTGCAGGGCCCCGGTGCGGATTTTCCGAATCGCTTCTACCAGCCGATAACGCAAATGGAGCTTGACGGAATTTTGCAATCCGCGCGACTTGCACAAGCGAAGGATACGCAGCCGGAACGTTAGACCGGGTTCCTGGACACATGTTAGACTCGGGAAATTCGTGGCGAGCACAGCCCAAAGAGTTCTTCTGACCGGTGGGGCGGGATTTATCGGTTCGCATCTGGCGGAAGCTTTCCTTCGTAGAGGTTCCCAGCTAGCGATTGTTGACGAGCTCAATGATTTTTACTCGGCGCAGCGCAAGGAAGAAAACCTGGCTGAGGTGCGGCGTTGTGGCGCCTTCGAGTTTGTCCAACAGGACATTTGCAACAAGCCGGGATTACATGCCATCTTCGAGCGTTTCCGGCCAGACGTTATTGTTCATCTCGCGGCTCGCGCCGGAGTTCGGCCTTCCCTCGACGATCCGGCGCTTTATGAGCGCGTGAATATTGCGGGCACTTTGAATCTGCTTGACTTGAGTCGGGAGTTTCGTGTGCCCAAGTTCATCTTCGGCTCCTCCAGTTCGGTCTATGGAATTGCCGAGCGCGTTCCGTTTGCCGAGTCCAACACTGAATTGTGCCCCATTTCGCCTTATGCCGCGACGAAACTCTCGGGGGAAATGTTCTGTTTTACCTATGCGTACCTTTATGGGTTGACCGCAGTTTGCCTGCGTTTTTTCACGGTGTATGGCCCGCGGCAGCGGCCGGACCTGGCGATCCACAAATTTACCCGACTGCTTGAAACCGAGCGCCCGTTGCCGATCTTCGGGGATGCCTTGTCGGGAAGAGATTACACATACGTAGAGGATATCGTTGCAGGGGTTCTGGCATCGATCGAGTACGTGCCCGTTTCGGGGCCGGGAAACAGCCGATTCGAGATATTCAATCTGGGGAATTCGCATCCCGTCCGGTTGGGAGAACTGGTCGAATTGCTGGAGAAAGCCACCGGACGCAGAGCCGTCCGCCAGCAACTTCCTGAACAGCCGGGCGACGTCCCCATCACCTGGGCGGATATTTCCAAGGCCAAGCGGCTGCTTGGGTATGATCCACAGACGCCGATTGAAAAAGGGCTGGAGCAGTTCGTGTCCTGGTACCGAAGAGCGCGAAGCGCTACCTGAAGGCCGTTTGAAGCCTAGTGATGAATTCTGCTTTGGAAAAGAAGTCGAGCAGTCAGCCGCGAACCAGGGTCATCAGAATTCTCTTTAATGTCTGTGCGGATGCGGACAACTACAATGCGCAGAGCCTGAACGCGAGGGAGATCGCGCTGCGGCTCGATGCCGCGCGTTTTGAGTCCACTCTGTTCTTCGAGCGTTCCCCGGATACTCGGCTCTTGCGCGCCGGCATCAGAACGGTGAAATTGCCCAGACGCCGAAGGACGATCCGCATCCTTCGAGAAATGATGGGGCGCTACGATTTCATCGTATACATCGACTTAAGCCCGGCTTCGTACATTTATCTCCATCTGCCGCGGTTCCTGCGCCGGGGCACGAAGAGTGTGCTGTGCCTGGAAGGACCCAGGGGGAATCTCGACGGGGTCTCGGCAACGGTGCGCAAGTACGCCGATTATGCGGTTCGCCACGCGGATCTGAGGACTGCCGTCAGCGAATTCGTTGCGCAGGATGCCTGCGATTTGTTCGGCATAAGGGCCGACATGGTTATGCCTGTGGGAGTCGATACGCGAGTTTTCTCTCCGCCGGCCGTCCGAGACCATACGGTCGCGACAGTATTGTTCGTGGGCCATTTGATTGAGCGAAAAGGAGCGCATCTCGTTTACGACGCAGCGAAGCGGTTGCCCCAAGCCCAATTTCGTCTGATTGGAAATGCTCGCGACGGGTTCGGACGGGAGTTATTGAACGAGCATAAGAAGGCAAAGCTATCGAATATCAGCATCGAGAAGCCGGTTTCTCAACCTCAGCTTGCTGATGCCATGCGAGAGAGCGACATTTTCATTCTGCCGTCACGCATCGAAGGAATGCCAAAAGTTACGCTGGAAGCCGCCGCGACCGGTTTACCTTGCGTGGTTTTCAGCGACTATAAGACTCCCTCAGTCGCCGACGGTGTGACGGGATTCCAAGTGGAGACGTTTGAACAGATGGTGGATCGTCTGCAGTTGCTGATTCAAGATGCGGATTTGAGGCACAGAATGAGCGCGGCGGCAACAAGCCATGCCAAACAATTTGATTGGGACCACGTAGCGGCTCAGTGGGAGGCCACTTTCGCTGAAGTTCTCCGCCAACCGCGGGCCAGCGGTTTGAGATAATCTTTAACAACGATTTGTCGGCAAGCGCAAACAGGCATATTTTGAGCATCCCCGATACAACCATCGAGTCTTCGCAGTCGTCGCCAGCAACCAGTCATGAAGCGCGGTTTCGCAGCGAGATGGGACAGATCTCGCGGCATTCGGCGGTCTTCTTCGCGGGC
>DATMPC010000033.1 GCA_035567895.1 Terriglobales bacterium
TTCGATCGAATTGCGGAAGCGATTGCGGCTTTCGAGACTTCGCCCGAAGTGAATTCGTTCTCTTCAAAATACGACTATGTTATGGCCGGAAAGGTGGAGTTCACCCCAGAGGAAAAGATGGGCTACGAACTATTTCGCAGCAAAGCCACGCACTGCAACGAATGCCATAGAGATGGAGGCCCGGGTGAGGAGCCGCTATTCACGGATTTCACCGCGTCCAACTTGGGCGTGCCGCCGAACCCGGCGCTTCCTTTCTACGAGGAAAATGCTCCCGACGAATTCGGCTACGCGGCAAACCCGGAGGGCCTTAAATATCGGGACCCCGGAGTGGGCGGTTTCCTGGCTAGCAAGCAAAACCCGAATCCCGAGTGGGCGGCGATGGCCAGTTCTTTTGCCGGAAAGTTCAAGACGCCCACCCTGCGGAATGTAGACAAGCGACCGCGTCCTGACTTCGTGAAAGCCTACATGCACAACGGATATCTCAAGTCACTCAAGGAAGTCGTCCATTTCTACAACACACGAGACGCGCTGCCGAGGTGCAAACCCGGAGATCCGGGCGAGAAAGTGACCTGCTGGCCGGCCCCTGAGAATCCGGAGACGATGAATCGAAAACAACTCGGCGATTTGAAACTGAGCGACCGGCAAGAAGACTTCCTAGTGGCATTTCTCAAGACCCTGACGGATGGCTACACGCTATCTTCGAGCGTGCCGCCAAGGTGAATGCCGATTGGCTTTATTAGACGATTCGGTCCTCTCTTGGTGTGTCGGCGTCACTGCCGGAGGCTGCTCCTGGTTCACGAGCACATATAAGCCCCAGTTCTACCATCCGTGTTTACGGTCGAAACGGTCGTAACCGCAGCGATCTTTCTGCAGTTCGCTCGCGACAAGCCAAATCCACGGCTCAGAAAGGATCTCCGACCCGAAATGTCGTCGCTTAAACGACTTCCTCGACTATAGGTCTGATTTGCGGTGCTCCGGATTTTTTGCCATGCCGGACGCTCGGTTCAGATAATGGTCTTTCGGTGTTTGCCCCGTCTTCGGTCCGTCTTCACCCGCCCTTTTAGCACCACATATAAAAATCACAGTCCGCGACATTTTTCTCCCTAGCTCAGCGAGCAACTTATGTGAAATCCGTGCGGGCTCTAAATGCCCGCTCTGAAGCTCGCGATGAGTCGAAATGTTGACGTTGTGTCCGCCGAGCGACGCTTTTCTCATTCAATGTACAGTGCCAGCACGATCACCTAAACCCCTTGCATAGCTGAAGATGCGGAACCACCGGCGATCCTGGTTGGTTTGGAGAGGCGCTTGCATTTCTTTGGTTTGTCGTCATCGGGAGGAAAGAGAAATGCAACCGGCAAACATAGACACTGCAGGCGAACAGAGATTTCAGATGAATTCGAACTCCGAGAACGCTCGGCAATTCAATGAGGCCCTCTCGCGCTCTCTGCCTTCATTCCAGCGAATGGCTTTTCGAAAACTGGGTAATGCAGCCGACGCGGAGGATGCGGTTCAGGATGCACTTCTCTCTGCTTACAAGCACTTGGATCAATTCCGGGGCGGAGCGCAAATGTCCACCTGGCTGACCACCATTGTCATCAATTCCGCACGGATGCAATTGCGCAAGCGGTCCGGCCACATCCAAGTGTCGCTCGATGAGCCGTTTGACGACGACCAGCAGAATTCTCTAGCAGAACGAATCGCGGACGACAGCCCAAGCCCTGAAGACGTCTGCCGTGAATCGGAGTTGCATGAGCGCGTCCGGCACTTCTTGTCGCAGATGTCAGCTCCGTTACGCAAAGCCCTTCAATTACGTGGCGTAGAGGGTCTCACGACGCATGAAGCAGCGTTCATTCTTGGTGTGCCAGAGGGAACGGTGAAGGCTCAGCTCACTCGGGCACGCGCGAAGCTCCGCCAGCTTATGCGTCGATCGCTCAACGCAAAACCCAGTTCATTGCGGATGCGCACTCCTGCGTCGGTTGTGATGATTGAATCGGAGAATACTCGCACGCGCGTGACGAGCACTGCACGAGATCACGATCGCAAAGCGCTACCGCGACGCAGAGCATTGCGCGGGCAGATTCCTGCAAGTCTTGCAGTCGGACGACAGGTGGCCTAGGCATCGCGAGGTCGCAGACGGCGAAGTGGCCGCCGTGAGCAATTCTCGGTAATTGAAGAACGGGGAACGGGGAATCCTATGTGGATCGTTAGACTCGCATTGCAGCGGCCCTATACCTTCGTGGTATTGGCCATACTCATCCTGATCATGGGTGCGCTCGCTATCGTTCGCACCCCAACCGATATCTTTCCGAATATCAACATTCCCGTTGTGAGCATTATTTGGAGTTACAACGGTCTCGTGCCGGAGGACATGGCCGACCGGATCGTGAGTATCACAGAGCGAGCGCTAACCACCACGGTGGACAATATCGAGCACATCGAGTCACAGTCGCTGTATGGAATAGCAGTCGTCAAGGTTTTCTTGCAGCCGAATGCGAGTATTCAGCAGGGCATTGCACAGATCACGGCGGTTTCTCAGACTCAGCTAAGGCAATTGCCTGTAGGAACGACGCCTCCGCTCATTTTGGCCTATAGCGCATCGAGCGTGCCCGTCCTGCAGTTAGCTCTTTCGGGCCAAAATATGTCGGAGCAACAACTCAACGACTATGGGCTGAATTTCATACGCACCCAGCTCATCACCGTGCCCGGTGCATCGGTCCCTTACCCCTACGGCGGAAAACAACGCCAGGTGCAGGTAGACCTGAATACAACGGCACTGCAGTCGAAGGGGCTGTCCCCGCTGGATGTAGTGAACGCGATCAGCTTGCAGAATTTAGTTCTGCCCACAGGAACGTCAAAAATCGGGTCTAAGGAATACGACGTTTCCATTCCCAACGCAGCACCGCAAACGATTGACGACCTGAATCGAATTCCGATCAAGACGGTCGGTGGGACTACGATTTACATAAGAGATGTTGCCTGGGTGCGCGATGGATTCCCCCCGCAGACAAATATTGTGAAGGTCAATGGGCAGCGCTCCGTATTGCTGACGATTCAGAAAGCTGGAGATGCGTCAACTCTGAGCGTGATCGCGGGCATCAAGGCACTTCTGCCGCAGATTAAGACAACCGTTCCACCTCAGCTGCAGATAAGCCCTCTCGCGGATCAGTCGATTTTCGTCCAAGGCGCGATCAGCGGAGTGGTGAGGGAAACGCTGATTGCCGCGTGCCTGACAGCTTTCATGATTCTCACTTTTTTGGGCAGTTGGCGAAGCACGCTGATCATCGCGACCTCCATTCCTCTGGCCATCCTGACCTCCATCATTGTGTTCAGCGCCATCGGAGAAACGATCAATATCATGACGCTCGGTGGACTCGCCCTCGCGGTCGGCATCCTGGTGGACGATGCCACTGTAGAAGTCGAAAACATCAATCGAAATCGCGCTGCCGAACCAGATAAGGACATGGATGAAGTTGTCCTGGACAGCGCGTCGCAAATCGCGACACCCGCGTTCGTATCCACTCTTTCGATCTGCATCGTGTTTGCGCCGATGTTCCTGCTCTCAGGTGTGGCGCGATATCTGTTTGTGCCCCTCGCCGAGGCAGTGGTGTTCGCTATGTTGGCATCGTATCTGCTTTCCCGAACGATCGTCCCGACGATGGCGAAATA
>DATMPC010000034.1 GCA_035567895.1 Terriglobales bacterium
CTCCTTTCGCCCGAGCTCTTGGTCGTAAGGCAACCACAGTGTATCGGGCGTCTGGAGCCGTCGTGGTTATGGGATCACGCTCCGCCGCGATGCCGGTTGTGTCTCCAAGCCTAGCGGTGCGGCGCGGGGGACCTGCTGTTTGTGTGCGATATCGAAGGGTTGAAAAACAGCAGGTCCCCGCGCAAAAACGCGAGAGAGATGACAGTACTAAGAGAAACGTCGAGTGAGAATCGAAGCCTGCCGTAAGCGTTGGCGCAAGAACGCTGTAGTATCATAGAAACGCCCCAGTCCCGCTGCCGGCGGGATCTTTCTCTCCTGTCGGGACGTGGCTCAGCCTGGTAGAGCACTCGCTTGGGGTGCGAGGGGTCGGCAGTTCAAATCTGCCCGTCCCGACCAATATTTGTCTGCCGCCCGATGCCATGGCCTCGCCCGAAGACCCAAGCTTAGTCACTGGCAATCACTCAGGTCGGTCTCTATCGATCAATTGAACTCTCGGTTAAAGGGCGGACAGTAATCCGGCTTGGGCAGCAGACGGTCACGGTCGTAAGGTGGGTCGTCGTGCGCAGGGAGGGAATCATTGGGGAAATCCTCGTGCCAATGCTGGCGCGAAGCATCATCAGCGTAATACTTGAGGTAGAGGTAATTATCTTCCTCGCTGCAGCCGCCGAGCATTTGGATGTGCCACGCCGAATTTGCAGCCGACGGCAGCAGCTTGGTTTCCTCCCGTAGGGAATCGGTCCAGAGATGCGTATAGAGGTCGCGGTCACTGAGATGATCTGTCTGCTCGATAAAGACTCGAAGTAGCGCGAGCTTATCGATCACCTCCCAAAGCCTTGCCGTCAGTTCCTGGTCGTTGAGCGAATCCGGCGGCGGGAGCGATACGCCGGCCATCTCCAACTGGTGAAGGTGAGTCGTCCACGGAGCTTCCTCGTAGTCCACCACGTGTTTCCAGAATGACTCTTCCGCTTCAACCGGGCACTCGTCCAGTCTGCCCACCTCGATCTTGCCGTCACAAATCTCTTCTGCACGGCGTTTCAAGTCCTCGGTCCTTTTATCCCGCTGATCCTCAGCATCCTGCCTTGCCACATTACCTCCCGGCACATCGTCCGAGCCTGCCTAATTCAGGGGCCGATGCTACGCGAGTCTGGACTGGTTTACAACCGACAGAATGTTCTCGGCAAGACCAAAAATAGCGGCATAACCCAGCGTTTTCCATTGGCATTAATTCCAGCGTTCTAAAATCGTCTGCTAGGGCCGACCATTTCTCAAGCTTGAGACGGCCACTAGTGCAAACGATTCTGACGCCTAGATCCCATCACTCTAGGATAAGACTCAGCGGTGGCGAACCGCTCAGCATGCATCTCAGCAGGTGAGTCCGGCAGTCGCGGAAGCACCTCCCGCAGCGCCCATTGAATTCGTTCTACAGCCTCGACCACGCCAACTTCCTGTTTCTCGCCTTTGCGACTGTAGAACGTAATCACCTGAAGTGCGTTGCGGATATGGTGATTCATCTCGGCGATTACGCGCAAACGGCAATCGACGTAGGCTCGACGTTGCCGCTCTCGAACAGAGAGAAGATAGACCAAGACTCCGGCCACGAGCCCTACCAGGGAACTGGATAGTACGATCAGATCACGGCTCGGCAGCCCATCGCGATGGAGGCGCAGTTCAAGCACGTAGCTGCTCAGAGCGACTAAGAGGAGAGCAAGCAGGCTTTTGGCAACGCTTCGGAGCGTCATATCTTGTAGACGCTGAAGGCGGCGCCGTTGATCTACGGTAACAACCTTAGATTGACGAGCGGGTTCCCTGTCGTCACGCGTTGGGACGGTTCGGTCCCTTAGATCTTTTGAGCGGATTACAGCAGTCGACTCGAGAGGTTAGTTCGATCCGTCAATTCCCAATTTTGCATATGCCTCAGCGAGAGTCCTGACTACGGTGATGTTCGGCCGCGTACGTAAGGCGAGAACCTGAAACATACGCGACGTTCCATAGGCTACGTCGGAGGGAGCGACCATCACCCGTTGGGCTTCAGCAAGCGGGGATTCGCTATCGGCAACAGAGCGAATCTCGCTCGACGAAATATTGAACTGTGTCACCTGTGTAAAGTCGGTGATCGCGCGATACGCCGGTCCATACGGCGCCTGCTCCCTAACCTGGGAGATCTGATGGGCGACATCCGCGTCTGTGACATCACCGGAGTAGGTGGTGATGACAAGTTTTCTGCGGCGATCTACAGAAACGTTAACCGGCATCGGGCTATTTCGTTGGATTCCCAAAAGCAACTTCAATCAACGTCTTCTGTTCCAAATCGTGAGCCTTGGCCGAGCCAGTGGCGGGACTAGCGCTCGCAGACCGTTTCACGGTTAGGACCTGCCGCCCGCCGGAGATCCGTCTTAAGCGCGGTACGACGAACCAAAGGGCGCCCATGTTAGAAGGCTCTTCCTGCACCCAGACAATCTCGCGCGCATTTGCGTGACGCTGTAATTCGGCCATGAGTTCCGCTTCGGGCCAGGGATAGAGTTGTTCGATAAAGATGATTCCAGTGGAATCATCCTTCCGCTTCTTGCGTTCCATTCGCAGCTCGTGCCCGATCTTGCCTGTGCAGATCAGCAGACGCTTCGGATCGGCAACTTCCGTTTCGGGAAGCACGTTGAGGAACTGGGGACGGCTGAACTCCTGTAACGACGAGCTCGCATCTGGATGCCGCAGCATACTCTTCGGGGTAAAGACAACCAACGGCTTGCGCCATGGACGCAGCACTTGCCGTCGCAACAAATGGAAGTACTGCGCGGCAGTAGATGGCTGACAAACCTGCATGTTGTCTCTGGCAGCAAGCTGCAGATAACGCTCGATGCGCGCGCTCGAGTGCTCCGGGCCTTGACCTTCGTAGCCGTGAGGCAGGAGCAGTACGACCCCGCTCAGCAGGCCCCATTTGTCTTCACCTGCGGCGATGAACTGGTCGATCACGATCTGCGCGCCGTTGGCGAAATCGCCGAACTGCGCTTCCCACAAAACCAGGGACTCGGGATAGTCGCGGCTGTATCCATATTCGAAACCAAGCACACCTGCTTCCGACAGGATCGAGTTGTACACCTCGTACTTCGCCTGCTGCGGAGCAAGATGATTGAGCGGAATGTATTCGGCTTCGTTTTCGACATCGATCAGCACGCTGTGGCGTTGGTTGAAGGTGCCACGTTTGCAATCCTGCCCGCTCAAGCGCACCGGAACTCCTTGCAGCACGAGCGAGCCGAAAGCAACAGCTTCAGCCATGCCGTAGTCGAAGGAACGCTTGCCGTGTCCCATTTCGGCACGCTGTTCCAGCAGCTTCTTGATTTTCGGATGAATGTGGAATTCTTTGGGATAGCTTGTCAGCTGGTCTGAGATCTGCGCAATTTGCTCTGCCGAGATTCCAGTCTCGACGGCGTATTCAGGCTTGAATCGCCCGCCACGGTACTTATCCCAGTACTCAGGAAGCTTGGCCAGCCGGGGCATCTTCTTCAGTTTCGTCGCCTGCTTCTGCGCCTCTCCGATCTCGGCCGTAATCTCTTGTACGCGCTTAGCGTTATCGACGCCGATCCGCTTTGCATAGATTTCGTGCAGCGGCGGGTGATCTTTAATTCGCGCGTAGCGAATGGGTTGCGTGATAGTCGGATCGTCAACTTCGCTGTGTCCGTGACGGCGATATCCCACGAGATCGATGACGACATCGCTGTGGAACGTGTAGCGGTATTCAGTTCCTAGTCTCGCGATGCGCAGCACAGCGTCAGGATCTTCGGAGTTGACGTGAAAGATTGGGATCGGCAAGCGCTTCGCCAAATCCGAGGAGTAGCGCGACGAATTGGTCTCGCACGGTTCAGTTGTAAATCCGATCAGATTATTCGCGATGATGTGCAGACCGCCACCAACTGTGTATCCGTCCACACCCGCGAGATTCATCGTCTCGGCCCAGATGCCCTGCCCGGCAAACGCTGCATCTCCGTGGATCATTACGGGAAGAACCTTCTCCTCGCCCCCCATGCGAATCTGTTTGGCTCGCACGCGTCCGGTTGCAACAGGGTCAACAGCTTCGAGGTGACTTGGATTCGAGACGAGATGGAGATTAATCGTCTGCCCATTGCGGGACGTGAAGGTGCCGGTTGCACCCTGATGATACTTCACATCGCCACCACCAAGCACGCTGCGCGGATCGACGTCTTCAAACTTGGCAAACATATCCGCTGCAGTTTTGCCGACGGTATTCACCATTACGTTGAGGCGTCCCCGGTGGCTCATCGCGATCACAACTTGAACGGCTCCGCGCTCTGCGGCGTCGTTCAGCACTTCGTCAAGAAGCGGGATAAGAGCGGTCACACCTTCGAGTGAAAAGCGCTTGGTGCCGAGATAGCGCGACTGTATGACCTGCTCAAACAGGTCTGCCTTGGTCAGGAGTTCGAGTATGTGCTTCTGGTCAACAGGAACGGGATCGCCTTCGAGACGCTCCTGAATCCACTCGCGCCGCGCCGCATCAGGAATATGCATGAACTCGGCCGCAATGGTGCCGCAGTAGTAGCGCCGAGCTTCGCTGGCGAAGTCTCCCTGAATGTCAAGTTCGGGAACCATTTGGGGAGCGAAATATTGTCCGAGCGGGTCAAGTTGAGCCTGAAGGTATCCCCACCGCCGGAACGCCTCAAAGACGCGCTCCCGGTCATGTGGATCAATGAGAAGTGAGCTCCTCTGATATTCCTGAGTAGTAGAGGCCATGTATTGATTGTAATTGGCGAATTAAATGATTTGAGAATCGGGTGATCGGGCCATCGGGTGATGTCTCGTCTTACCGGAACATCGAAACCTGAAACTCGTCTCCCGGTTTTACTTCACCCGATCACCCGATTTCCTCTACGCCTTCGCTGGGTCAATCTTTTCCGGGTTAATGTTCAGCTCCTGCAGAGCTTTCTGCGCCTTCTTCGCATCGAACTTTTTCTCCCGCGAAAGACGCGAGAGTGCTGCAGCGGCGATGGACTCAGCGTTGACCTCGAAATGCTTGCGCAGGTACTCGCGATTATCGCTGCGACCAAAGCCATCGGTGCCGAGTGTCACCAGCCGCTCGCGCAGCCATGGCGAAAGTTGGTCGGGAACAATCTTCATGTAGTCGCTGGCGGCGATGATCGGCCCATCGGCTCCTTCCAGAGCTTTCAGGATGTTGGGCTGCCTTTCTTTCTCAGCAGGGTGCAGCAAGTTCCAGCGGTCGGTCGCCAGTGCCTCGCGGCGTAGCTCGGTGTAGCTGGTTACACTCCACACGTCGGCCTGCACACCATATTTCTCAGCGAGGATCGCCTGAGCCTTGAGAGCTTCGTTCAAGATTGGTCCACTGCCGAAGAGCTGCATAGTTGCTTTGCCGCCCGGAGCCCCTTTGTACTTGTATATGCCACGAAGAACGCCCTCCTCGACGCCCCTCGGCATCTCGGGCATGGCGTAATCCTCGTTGTACATCGTGATGTAGTAATAAATATCCTCACCGTTCTGATACATGCGCCGCAGACCATCCTGAACGATGATGGCCATCTCGTACGCAAATGCCGGATCGTAGGTAATGCAGTTTGGATAGACACTCGACATCACCACGCTGTGTCCGTCGCAGTGCTGCAAACCCTCGCCGGACAAGGTGGTACGGCCTGCGGTGCCGCCCATGAGGAAACCCTTGCCACGCGCGTCACCGAACGCCCAAATGAGGTCACCCACGCGCTGGAAACCGAACATCGAGTAGTACATGTAAAACGGAATTGTCGGTACGCGGTAGTTTGAATAGGCCGTGCCGGCAGCCGCAAACGAAGCCATCGATCCCGCTTCCGTAATTCCTTCCTCCAGAATCTGCCCATCCTTCTCTTCGCGGTAGTAGAGCAGGATGTCCTGATCGTGCGGCGTATAGAGCTGCCCCTGGCTGGCATAAATACCAACTTGGCGGATCGCAGATTCGAGTCCGAAGGTACGTCCCTCGTCCGGAACGATAGGGACCACGAGCTTTCCTATTTCGGGATGCTTCATCAGCGTACGTAACATGCTCACGAAGCCCATCGTGGTTGAGACAGCACGACCACGCGAGCCGCCCAGCGCATCGGAGAAGAAGTCCAGCGCAGGCGCGTTTAGGTTAGGCTCCTTCTTCTCGCGTGCCGGCATGTAGCCGCCCAGTTCCTTGCGCCGCTGCTTCATGTAGACGATTTCTGGCGTGTCATCTTTCGGGCGATAAGGCACTCCATCCTTCGCGGCTTCTTTCGGCACGGGAATGTTGAAGCGGCGTTGGAAGGCGACAAGTGCTTCGTCAGTCAGTTTCTTTTCCTGGTGCGTGGCGTTGCGCGCCTGTGCGGAGCCGAGTCCGTATCCCTTCACAGTCTTGGCCAGAATGACGGTTGGCCCGCCTTTGTGCTCCACGGCGCGCAAATACGCGTTGTAGATCTTCTTGGGATCGTGGCCGCCGCGGTGCAGGTTCTCGAGTTGCTCGTCGTTCATATCTCGGACGAGTTCGAGCAATTCCGGATATCTGCCAAAGAACTCCTTGCGCACATAGGCACCGCCTTTAGCCTTAAAGCTCTGGTACTCGCCGTCAACGGACTCTTCCATCCGCTTGAGCAAGAGGCCCGAGCGATCGCGAGCAAAGAGTGCATCCCAATCACTGCCCCAGATGACTTTGATTACATTCCAACCAGCACCCCGAAAAGCTCCCTCGAGTTCATTAATGATCTTTCCATTTCCACGCACCGGGCCGTCTAGGCGCTGGAGATTGCAGTTCACGACGAAGATCAGGTTGTCGAGCTTCTCTCGCGTGGCGACGGTAAGAGCACCGAGGGACTCTGGCTCATCAGTCTCGCCGTCTCCGAGATAGGCCCAGATCTTGCGTGGTGTGTTCTCGATCAAATTTCGATTTTCGAGATACCGCATAAAGCGCGCCTGATAGATGGCGTTGATCGGACCAATCCCCATCGAGACCGTCGGAAAGCGCCAGAAGTCTGGCATTAGCCATGGGTGTGGATAAGACGACAAGCCTGGCTCACCACGAGTTTCATGGCGGAAATTCAAAACCTGCTGCTCGCTTATGCGTCCCTCGAGAAATGCGCGGCCGTAAACACCGGGCGAGGCGTGTCCCTGGAAATAAATCATGTCGCCCGGCTGATCACCGTAGCTGGCACGAAAGAAGTGATTGAAGCCCACTTCGAGCAACGTGGCGAGGGAAGAGTAAGTGGCGAGGTGTCCGCCGATGCCGGAATCTTTCTTGTTCTGGCGATGCACCATCGCCATTGCATTCCAGCGGATCAGAGATTCGATCCGGCGCTCCATATCGCGATCGCCTGGATAAGGCAGCTCCTGCTCGACTGGAATCGTGTTCTTGTAAGGAGTGTTGAGCTGAGCCGGAGGCTCTATGCCCGATTCGCGCGCCCGGCGCGAGAGTGCTTCAAGCAGCTCGCCAGCCCGGCTGGGGCCCTCGTCCTGAACAATCTGATCGAAGGCTTCAAGCCACTCGGCAACTTCGCCCTGATCGGACTCAGCCGGCTCAGCCGGCGCAATTGGGAAAGCGTTCATAACCATGATATTTAAAGGGAAACATACCATCATATCGCGGGAGCGAGACGATGTGTTTCATCCGAGAACCGCAAAAACAAAACGCCGGGCCATAGCGCCCGGCGCTCCGTTCCAAAGTCTCGGAACTTACTGTTTTGTTTCCTCTGCTGCGCTCGGAAATTTCGTCTGCGCAATCGTCCAGCTCTGCTCGCCTACCTTGAAGCGGGCGAAGCGGCGGACGGAGATGTTCTCGCCCAGCTTGCCGATCTTAGTAGCGATCAGTTGCGAGACGCTGATGGTCTGCTCCTTGATGAAGGGCTGATCGAGCAGGCACACTTCCTCGTAGAACTTCGCCATCTTTCCTTCGACGATCTTCTCGACTACCGGAGCAGGTTTGCCGGTTGCCGCCGCTTGTGCGCGGTAGATCTCCTTCTCACGGTCGTAGTCTTCAGGCGTAACATCTTCGCGGCGGATGTACTTCGGATCTGTGGCGGCGATGTGCATGGAGATGTCGTGCAGCAGCTCCTTGAAGTCGTCGGTGCGGGCGACGAAGTCGCTCTCGCAGTTGAGCTCGAGCAACACGCCGATCTTGCCGCCGGCGTGGATGTAGCTGGCTACAGACCCTTCGTTTGTACTGCGTGACGCTTTCTTGCCCGCCATGGCGACGCCTTTTTTCCGCAACAGGATAATCGCTTGCTCAACGTCGCCGTTGGCGCCCACAAGAGCGGTCTTGCAGTCTCCGAACGGAGCACCGGTCTTGTCGCGCAGCTCCTTCACTAGTTTTGCGTCAATGTTCACAGTAGTAGTGCTCATGTCCATTATGCCTTCTGCCGGGTTGTAAATCCGGCCTAACAAGTAATGACCCGAGCGCCACAGCGGCTCGGGCCATGAATGTCGCGTTTCTTTCGTGTGTCTATTTGGATGACTTTCAGCAGCAATCCGACTCAGGAGCCCAGCCGCCCCATGAACCCCGGATTAGCGTTCCTCGACAGCAGCTTCTGCTTCCACCGTCGCAGCTGCGGCCGAAGACTTCCGGATATTGCCGCCCAGCACCTCTTCGAGGTTTATGTCGTCGGAGCCCGCCTCGCCGTCCTCAGCGTATTCGCTACCCACGGTGCTCTCGCCAGCAGGCGTTTCAGTGGCAGCTCCCACAGCGCCGACAAACTCTGCGTCTTGCTTGTCTGTCGCAGCCTGCGCGCCTTCCACGATTGAGTCAGCGATCTTCGAAGCAAACAGCCGGATCGCGCGCAGCGCATCGTCGTTGCCGGGGATCACATAATCCACTTCGGTAGGATCGCAGTTCGTGTCTACGACCGCGACCACTGGGATTCCAAGCTTGCGGGCTTCCCGCACTGCAATCTGCTCCTTGTTCGAATCGATCACGAACAGCGTGTCGGGCAGACGTTTCAGCGACTTGATTCCCGCCAGGTTCGCCTGGAGGTGCTTGCGCTCGCGCTCCAGCTTAATGACTTCCTTCTTCGGCAGAAGATCATAGCGGCCGTCGGTCGCCATGTCGTCGAGTTCCTGAAGCCGCTTCACCGATTTCTGGATGGTGACCCAATTCGTAAGCAGTCCGCCAAGCCAGCGCTGGTTCACGTAGAACATTCCACAGCGGGTGGCCTCTTCGGCGATCGCGTCTTGCGCCTGGCGCTTGGTGCCGACGAACATGATCGTCTTGCCTTGCGCGGCCATGTCTTGCACGTACTTGCTCGCGTCTTTGAACATCTTGAGCGTTTTCTGCAGGTCGATAATGTAAATTCCGTTGCGTTCCCCGAAGATGTATTCCTTCATCTTGGGATTCCAGCGCTTCGTCTGGTGCCCGAAGTGGACGCCCGCTTCGAGCAATTCCTTCATGGTGATATTCGCCAATTGACCTCCTTTTTGTGGTTTGCATTCCCAGGATCAGTCCTGCATCCCGAGAATTACATTCCCGGCCCGGACCCGTTGATTGGATTTCGGGTTCGGGAAGATTTACGAGGACTTCGAAGCCACAGAGCTCCGAAGCCTTCGCAGTTTTACCGCTTCGAGAACTGGAAGCGCTTTCGGGCTCCCTTTTGTCCGTACTTCTTGCGCTCTTTACCGCGCGCATCGCGCGAGAGCAGACCTTCGCCCTTCAGCTTCTTGCGCAGCTCGATGTTGAACTCGAGCAGCGCCCGGGCGATGCCCAGCTTTATTGCATCGGCCTGCCCGTTTACGCCGCCGCCATTTACGGTAGCAACCACGTCGAATGTTGTGCCGGTCTCGCTGCTAACCAGCGGGGACTTCGCACTCACGCGCTGGGCTTCGGTCACAAAATAGTTGTCGAACGGACGCCCGTTCACTTGAAAACTTCCGCTGCCGGGACGCAGAAAGACGCGAGCAATGCTCGACTTGCGACGTCCCGTGCCGTAGTACTGAACCAGATCAGCCATAGATTCCTTGTTTGCTCAATCAGCATGGTAGAGACGCAGCATGCTGCGTCTCTACGAAAACCTTTACTTCGCCAAAACCAGCGGCTCGGGCTTCTGGGCCGCGTGCGTGTGCTTGTCGTCGCGATACACCTTCAGCTTGCTTGCCATTGCGCGTCCAAGCTTGGTGTGGGGCAGCATGCCCTTGATCGCGTCTTCCACGACCGCTTCTGGACGGCGAGCGAGCTTTTTGTCGTACTGCTCAGAACGCAATCCACCCGGATATCCGGTATAGCGGTGATAAACCTTTTGTCCTGCCTTCATCCCGGTCAGCTTGACCTTGGCGGCGTTAATCACGACCACGTGATCGCCGGTGTCGATGAAAGGCGTGTACTGCGGGTTATGCTTGCCCGCGAGGATGTGTGCAACCCTAGTCGCTAGGCGTCCCAAGGTCTGGTCCGTGGCATCGACCACGTACCACTTGCGCGCGATTTTCCCCTCAGTGGGGAAAGTAGTAGACATTCCAGTTCTCCAAAACGGATAAAAAGGGACAGGCAGACTCGGCGACCGCCAATCCTTACGAAAAAGAGCAATGAAACCGCAGGCTGAAACTCACCGGCCGATTAGCGCGATGTGACCACCCAGGCGGGCACTTGCAGGACCACAAAGTATAGATATTAGCGGAGTTGTAAAAGGAGTGTCAAACGACGGACGAGGCGAACACGAAGGTCACGAAGGCAAAACAAGAGGTCACAAAGAAATTTTTCGTGACCTCTTGTTTTGCCTTCGTGACCTTGGTGTTCGCCTCTCTTTTGGTCATGATCCAATCCGCCCTAATCCAATCCCGATAAAGTACGTCACTATACCCTCCACGGCGCCAACCAGCGTCATCTCCATGCCGCTCGACCACCAGGAGCGTACCGTAATCAACGATTTGGCGGCTCCGACGGCAAAATGGGCAACCAGTGAAACGATGGCTGCGGTGATTACAGCAGGGTACCCGCTCATGAAAAAGAACGGCACGATAGGGATGAAAGCTCCCACAGCGGTTGATAAAGCGCCGGAAGTCGCGGACACCATTGGATTCCGCAAGCCCTCTTCAGTCGCATTGAGGCGCTCGGCCGCGAGCGTACGCACAAATTGCTCTTTGTCGCGCGCGAGGTGATCGACAAACTTGTCGGCGTCGCTGGAGGGCAGCCCCTTCACCTGGTAGTAAAGGGAGAGCAACTCGCGAGCTTCCGATTCATTGAAAGTGATGGCTTCCCGCTCACGCTCGAGTTCGGCCTCATAGATCTCGCGTTCGCTCTTCGCTGCCAGGTACGCTCCAGAACCCATCGAGAGAGCACTGGCGACCATGCCGGCGAGGCCGGCGATCAAGACGAACTTACTGTTTCCCAACGTCGCTCCCGAGACTCCGGAGACGATGCCGAAAATCGCGCCCAGCCCGTCGTTGATCCCATAGATGGCATCGCCGATCCATCCGGCGGCATGAGCTTGTCCTTGGTCGCGCTTGGCAATCAGCTCATCGAGAAGCTGGCGCGCCTCACCCGGCTTGAGTTGACGCACCCGATGCGGATACGGTCCGCTAGTGCGGATCAGGTCACGCAGCGTTTTGTAGTGCTCGCGCTCGTCCTGGATGACCTGGTGAAGAATCTCAACGCTGCGCCGATCGCCAAGCTCCTTGAGCTGACGTCCGTAGCGCGCGATATCGCGACTCTCATCGAGCTCGAGCCTGCGTAGTGCCATATCGGGACCACCGATGCGATTGGCGAGAGAATCCGCCTCTCCGGTAGGACTGCCGTCGTACTTAGGCTCGGGACCGCCCAGTTCTCGGATGCGCTGCTCCCATAGCTGCGCATGATGAAGCTCGGCCTCAGCGAGGTGATGAAGCTTTTCTTTGCGGACAGGATCCCGCTCCCGCGAAGCCAACGTTTCGTAGGTGTAATAGCCGGACTTCTCTGCTTGCCAGTTCTTTTCCAGCGCGGCAAGGATTTTGCGCGTGGCTGCCGGGGTCGGGCTCGGCGACTGCGGCGTCGTACTCATGGGGGCGAATACGATGCTAGCAGCCGCCGTTGAAACTTGCGGGGTATTGGATAGGAAACTATTTGCCGCTCAGAACCGCTACTTGAGCAGTCTCTTTCGCCGCATTCACGTGGGAGAAGCCTCTCCAGATGCACACGATCGCGTAGACGTGGAAGGCGAACGAGATCCAATCCTGTGCCATAGCAGTTAGGGCGGCATCAAGGGCATAGAACCCCATGCCCATCACGAAGGCCCATTTGTGAAACTTGCCGGCCATGTAGCCGCACATCAGGAAGAAACCAAGGACTAGCAGGTCGATGAAGTACCCGACCATGCGAGCTTGCGGAGAGCGAAACGCATCGGTGACTTCGGTGATGCCCAGTCCGAGCACGAAATGAAAGTTTCCGCCAGTGATGGCGACGATCGTGTTCACGAGCGAGAGGCCCGCGATCCAATAAAACCAGTTGGCGCCACGTTTCACGGCTACTGCAGCGGCCAAGGACTGCACAGTCCGCTGCTGCTGCACGCCGGCGTTATTCCCGTCGTACGTAACTCCTTGCGTCGGAGTCTTGATGACCGTGCTTGTTGTGGACCCAGTTGCCGGCGGTTGGCCGACGAGTGTATCTGGCATGATTCGCCTCCACGGGGAAACTGGCTGATTTCAGCACAGGTGGAGTCGGTAAGACCACCGCAAACAAGTAACGTGACCCAATCGGAAGGTCAGGTCCAACAGAGATGTTTCAGGCTGCGGTTCCTGAAACGAAACCAGGGACCCGCTGGAAGACTAGGTGCAAGGCTAATGCGATCGCGTAGGGTTAATTCCCTGCTTCAGGGAATTGACCAGGGAATTTTTCCCGGGGGGAAAATTCTTCTTGCGAAAACCCGCATGGATACTGGCGATTTGAGAGACACCAGGGAATCTGCAGGGAATTAGCAGGGAAATCCCTGCTGGATCGGCGATCATGCTCGTTCACACCTATTTATCTTTATCCACATCAACCGACGCATTCCCGATCTAGATATCCACTCTTCCTTGCTACGATGCGGACCGCTTCGTGTCAATGCTTTTTTCGGTTGTCGGATCTGCAGGAGAGTGCCGCTGAACTATTCCGCAAACGCAATCACGCACTTGAGGTAAGCCGTCTCCGGAATCCCGGCGACTACTGGATGATCCTGACTCTGGCCGCGAACCTCCAGCAGGCGAATACGACGACGCGCATCGCGTGCCGATTCTGCCAGCATTCCTAAAAACTCCTCCTGAGAGACATGATGCGAGCACGAACAAGTCAAGAGAATCCCGCCCGAGTCGAGCATCTTCAAAGCGCGAAGATTCAGCTCTTTGTAACCACGCAGCGCGGTCGGAAGCGCCTTCTTCGTCTTGGCAAAAGCTGGCGGATCGAGAATGATCGTCTGAAACTTCCGTCCGGTGTCGGACCAATCGCGCAGCAGATCAAAGGCATTCGCCTCCAGCCACTCGATCTCCGGAACAGCCAGCAAACTGCGATTCAATTCAAAATTACGCTCACCTGCTTCCAGCGCTGCACGCGACGCGTCCACTCCCGTTACCTGTTGGCACACGCGAGCAAGGTGTAACGCGAACCCTCCCTGGTAGCAGAAAACGTCCAGCGCGCTTCCGTGCGCGTAACGCTGGGCCGTCGCGTAGTTCTCTCGTTGATCGAGGAACGCTCCCGTCTTTTGTCCCGCGGCTGCATCGTATTCAAAACGCAGCGGAGGCTTCTCGGGCTCTGCTCTCATCTCGATGATCGTTCGCGTCTTGTCGCCACGGATGAGACGGCCTTCTATCGCAGGCAGTTCTTCCAGTTCGCGAATTCGCTCTTCTACTCGCTCGACAATGCCTGCAGGACGAATCTCCGCTTCTAAGGTCTCGAGAATTGCTTCGCGAACGTCGGTTCGATCCATCGCCTGTGTGAGCACCTGAAAGGCGAGCACGTCGTTGTAACGATCGATGATCAGCCCGGGAAGTTGATCGGCTTCACTGAACACCAGCCGATAAGCGTTGCTCTTCTCCGGAATGTTGAGCGCATTACGGTATTCGATCGCGGCCTTGGTCCGGGCAGACACAAGGGAAGGAAGTTCAGCCTCGTCGCAGTCCCGATCTGAAATCATCCGCAAGGCGATTTGAGAGCTGGAGCTGGAAATCGCGCAGCCGAGAAAACGGCCACCTTCTTCAAGCACACGAACCACTCCAGCACGCGGGAGTGTGGGCGATCCTTCCAGGTCGGAGCGGTAGACCCAGGGATGTCCATTGCGCAAACGCAGTGATCCTCTCCAACTCACACGGACTGACTGCTCGGTGCGTGGTTCCTGCTTCGTCAGGGTGGAGGATCGAGGCGTCATCCAACTTGATTGTAAGTCCTTGTTCTAGCGGAGCGTCCGGGCGCCCTCGCCCGGCGAACTTTGAACACCGGAATTCTGCAGAGTTCTACCAGCGCATGCCTCACGCCGGGCGAGGGCCCGGACGCTCCGCTCTAATCCCAAGAACCACTCAAGGTAAGGCAATAGTCGCCGCGTCGCGTGATATCCTCACATGTTTTACCCTCATGCGCTTTCCCGCTTGAGGAACCTTCCCCGAATTACGATGTCTTCTCCTTATGGACTTTCAATTCACTGAAGAACAAGAGCAGCTCAGGCGTTCAGTGCGCGAGTTTGCCGAGCGGGAGATTCGCCCACATGTAATGGAGTGGGACGAGAAATCCGAATTCCCGCTGGCCACGATCAAAGAACTCGGCAAGATGGGGCTGATGGGTGTCGCCTTTCCCACGGAGTACGGCGGCGCCGGGCTGGGCTATGTCGAGTACGTAGTCGCAATCGAAGAGCTTTCGCGCGTCGATGGCTCGATCGGAATCATTGTGGCGGCTCACAATTCGCTCTGCTCGAACCACATTTACGTCGCAGGCAACGAAGAGCAAAAGCGAAAGTACCTCCCGAAGCTGGCAACTGGCGAGTTCATCGGCGCATGGGGATTGACCGAACCCGGATCAGGCTCCGATGCCGGAAGCGCTCGCATGACAGCGGTGCGTAAAGGAAAGAGCTGGGTACTGAACGGGACCAAAACGTTTATCACCAACGGACATTACGCGGATGTTGCGGTCATCATCGCTGTCACTGATCGGACTACAGGCACGCATGGATTGTCTGCATTCGTCGTGGAGAAAGGCACGAAGGGTTTTCGTCCGGGCAAGAAGGAAAACAAGCTGGGACTTCGCGCCAGCGATACCGCCGAGCTGATCTTCGAGGATTGCGTCGTCCCGGCCGAGAACCTCGTGGGCAAAGAAGGCGACGGATTCATCGATGCTATGCGAGTCCTCGATGGTGGACGAATCTCCATCGCTGCCCTTTCTCTCGGCATCGCGCAAGGCGCATTCGAAGCTGCGCTGAAGTACTCGAAAGAGCGCAAGCAGTTTGGGCGTCCGATCTGCGACTTTCAGGCGATCCAGTGGAAGCTCACGGACATGGCCACGGAGATCGATGCCGCACGTCTGCTCACCCTACGCGCCGCGTCTATGAAAGACGCTGGAATGAAGACGACGCAAGAGTCCTCAATGGCCAAACTCTACGCCAGCGAAGTTGCAGTGCGATGCGCCAATGAAGGTGTGCAGATTCACGGTGGATATGGCTTTATCAAAGACTATCCAGCGGAGAAGTACTACCGCGACGTGAAGCTCTGCACGATCGGCGAAGGAACCAGCGAGATTCAGCGGCTCGTGATCGCGCGACAGTTGCTCAAGAGCTACTGAAGGAGCCGCCAAACTTCTGAGCTGTTGAGCCGTGGCGATTTCGTTCAGCGGTATTCAAAATCGAAGAACAGCGAAAATAACAGTGAATTTCCCGAATCTCACCGGGATGTTATCGACTTTTGCCCAAAATCCGCGAACTCGATTTTAGGAACAGTGAATAACAGTGAATCAACAGTGAATTTTGGCCGCATGGGAGTCGACTGTATGCTGCCCTTTTTCCAGTAAGCTCGTGAGTAAAGCTCCTCGACGAGCGAGCGCCTAACAGCAGCTCAGGAGCTTAGCGGCTGGCTTTCCAGTTGCTTGAAGGCTGAGTAAATGAATTTCCCGAGATGCCAGCCGTCGATGAACTTAAATGGGATTTCACCGACCGTGTAGTGGCCGCACGGGAGAGCTACCGCTTTGAAGTCGATCTCGTATTCGCGGAAGTGTTGGACTACCTGCTCTGAGAATTCGCGCAAGAAAGTCAAATCGTACTTGGCGTAGACCACAAGTACCTTCTTGCCGTGAGCAGCGAACTTCCTCATGTAGGCCGCGGGGCTGATCGCTAGCCAGATTTGCCGCAGGCGATCGAGGTCCATCACGCTCTCAAGAGCGGCGCGGATGTGGCGCGTGGATTGTCCCGTCCAGACAACATCGCCGAAGTACGTGGATGCGTGATTGAACGCATTTACCTCCAAGCGCGGATCGTGCGCGCTGGCTATGAAGGCGTAACAAGAACCCAGACTCGTCCCCAGAATGCCGAAGCGTTCGCACCCTTGCGTCTCCAGCCAGTCGAGACAGCAACGGATGTCGATAACGCCTTGCCGGCAAGAGTCGAGTGTGCGGCCGATGTTCGCTGAGACGGCGTAATCGCTGCGTTCGATCTCAGCCGGGCGGCGAATGTCGTGGTAGGGCTTGCTCAGGCGGAGAGCCGACACGCCATAGCGATTCATGATCGCGCAAAGGGCGTTATGGCTGAAGGCGTCGGCGTTCCATTGTGGGAGGACGACAACTGCTTTCTTACTCGGCCTGCCTTCACGATCGAAAGCCGGGAACCAGCGCGCGTTGACGACGTCGTTTTCCGGGTAAGGTGTGCGGACCGGCGATGTGAATCGCAAGAATTGCGCCGGCCGTAATTTCCCGGTCCGCGACATCTTCTCGAGCTTCTCGAGCTGTTTCTGCTGCCGCATGTTCGTGGGAAAGAGCTTGGGCAGCCGTTCCTCGAGGTAAAAATCGGTTGGGGTCTGATAGCTGAAGAAGCGATCGCTATCGGAGACGATGCGCCGATTCAACTCGTTGAAATAGCGTTCGGCGCGGGCGTTGTCGTATTCCGAAGACGATGCCGGAAAGCTGCCGTTTACTTGTGGCCACTGACGCGTCCACTCAATGCCCCACTCCAGAGGACGCACGATGCGATTGGTGTCGCGCGTGGTGAGACGCGTCTCCCACGCGAACATCCACTTCTCCCAAAGTTTGAGCATCGTAATTCAATTTAGCAAACCTGAAGCTCCGAGGTAACGAAGACAGGGCGAGCCGGCGCTCAGAACAGTTTTTCGGAATCGATCAATATTGTTACTGGACCGTCGTTCACAAGAGATACATGCATCATCGCCTGAAACTCCCCGGTGGCGCATTCAATGCCCTGCTCGCGGATCTTGGCGACGACATATTCATACAGAGCACGCGCTTGTTCCGGTCGGGCAGCATCATCGAACGACGGACGTTTCCCCCGTCGCAAGTCACCGAAGAGTGTGAACTGCGACACGACGAGCATCGCTCCACCGACGTTGCGGACGCTTAAGTTCATCTTTCCGCCATCATCGTCGAAGATTCTCAGGCCAAGGAGCTTCTCAACTATGTAATCGGCGGAGGCCTCAGTATCGCCCCGACTTACACCAAGCAGCACCAGCAGCCCGAGCCCAATCGCTCCGACGACGGAGTCTTCTACCGTGACCGCGGCTTTTGTGACTCGCTGAACGACGGCACGCATAGCGGGAGGATAAAGCAGCGGTTAGCAATTAGCGATTAGCCATACACAGATTTTTGCTTACTGCTAATCGCTAATTGCAGCGTTTGCTAATTGCTGCTTCTCCCATTTACTCTGCTGTGTCTCTGTCGTTTTAATTCCATCCTCACAACTCATTAAGGAGAATCGCGATGGCAATATTTCTCCGGGCGTTCCGCCTGGGTTTCATTGCGCTCGTATTCACTCTTTCTGCTTTCGCCCAAAGTGCAGGTGACGCGCAAACACCTGCCAACACGCAGTCTCAAGCGGATCTGCTGATCAAAAACGGCACCGTGCTGACGGTCACTCATGGAGTCATCCAGAACGGCAGCGTGCTGGTACACAACGGCAAAATCGCTCAGGTCGGAGCAAACATCTCTGCCCCTGCGGGAGCAACAGTGATCGATGCTACCGGCAAGTTCGTAATGCCCGGCATCATCGACGCGCACTCACACCTCGCACTCGATGGCGACGTAAACGAGGCAACCAGTCCGATCACGCCGGCGATGAACATGCTTGATGCCTTCGTCAATACCGACAAAGGCCTATATCACGCGCTGGCTGGCGGAGTGACATCGCTATTGCTGCTGCACGGATCGGCCAACATGATTGGCGGCCAGGCTGTCGTCATCAAGAACAAATTCGGATTGAGCCGCGATCAAATGCTCTTTCCCAACGCTCCGCGCTCGATCAAGTTTGCCAGCGGCGAAAATCCTAAGCGCGTCTATGGGTCGCGAAATCAGTCACCTTCCACACGTATGGGCAACTTCGCTGTGCAGCGCGATGCTTTGCAGCAGGCGAAGGAATATATGCGCGATTGGGACGATTACAACGCCAAGGTACAAAAGGGTGACAAGGAAGCTCGAGCGCCAAAGCGGGATCTGAAACTGGAAGCATTGGCCGACGTGTTGCGCGGCAAGCTTCTCGTACAAATTCACTGCTATCGTGCCGATGAATTTCTGACTGAGATGGCGATGGCGCGCGAGTTCGGATACAAGGTACGCGCCTTCCATCACGCGCTCGAAGCCTACAAGGTTGCAGACAAGATCGCGGCTGAGGGAGTTGCGATCGCCACGTGGCCGGACTGGTGGGGCTTCAAAGATGAAGCCTGGGACGCACAGCCGTGGAACGCCATCATGTCTTCGCGGCACGGAGTGCGCGTCGCGTTGAAGAGCGACTCGAACGATGTGGTCCGTCGGTTGAATCAGGATGCAGGCAAGGTAATGCGCTACGGCGGAGCAACAGAGGAAGAGGCGCTGAAGATGATCACGTTGAATCCCGCGTGGATCATCGGTGTGGACGATCACGTGGGCTCTCTCGACGTCGGGAAAGACGCCGACATCAGTATCTGGGACAAGGATCCACTCTCCAGCTACGCCAAGGTCGAGAAGACGATCATCGACGGAGAAGTCTACTTTGACAGTTCACTGCCGCGCCTCGGGCTCACTCACTGGAAGGATGCGCCGATGTCTGGCGCTGATTTCGATGGCAGTGAGATGGACGAGATGGGCAGTGGGAAGGCGCACTGATGAAACATCAACTAACGGTGGGAGCGCCCTGCTTCAGCGGGGGATTGGACTTCAGTCCAATGAACGGCAATTGGGGATGTGCGGAGGGCTTTAGCCCCGGGCTTTACGGCCCAGCGCTAAAGCGCAAGAGAGGATTGGGACCTTCCGTGAGCGCTAAAGCGCTCTCCCCGCATAAATGCGGGGGCTTCCACCCAAATTCCTTCAAGCTTCTTGATCTGTTGCTAACTATTTGCTTGCTTACTCTGATGCCGGGCTTCTCGTTTGCGCAAGCTTCGAAGCAAAAGACAAAAATAGCTACCTCGCAGGCTGAGGCCACTGGTCCCATCGCAATTCGCGGAGGCAAGCTGCTTACCATCACTCACGGCGTGATTGAAAACGGCGTCGTGGTAATGGAGAACGGCAAGATCACGGCTGTCGGCCCGGCGGGAACGTCGATTCCGCGCGGCGCAACGATTATTGATGCAACCGGCATGACGGTATATCCGGGGCTCATCGACTCGGAAACGAACCTCGGTCTTGTGGAAGTTGAAGCCGATCAGATGAGCAACGACATGAACGAACCGAGCGACGAGATCATGCCGCACATGCACGTCGCCGATGCGTTCCACTCCGAAACTCAACGCATTCCCGTGGTCCGGGTGAATGGGATCACGAACGCCATCGTTGCTCCCGGAACCGAGGACAGCCTGCCTGGGCAGGACATCTTCATCCAACTCGACGGCAAGGATCGCGATCAGATGATCCTGGTTCGCGACGTTGCCTTGGCGTTGAACTTCTCCGGAGACCAGCGCCGGCGTGGCGGACGCGGCGAAGGCGGCGGTGGCGGTATCGGCAATCGTTACCCCTCGACCAGAATGGGACTCGCCACGCAGCTACGGCAGGCGTTCATGGACGCACAGGATTATGAAACCAAGATGAAAGCTGCCGAGAACAGAAAGCCCGAGGCCAGCGGCGGAAGCGGTGGGGGAAGGAGCGGGGGCGGAAGCGATCGGCAGAAGCGCGATTTGAAACTCGAAGCTCTGCTCCCATATCTGCACGGGCAGAAACCGGTCGTAATTGGAGCTCGTGACGCTTACGACGTCGAGAATGCCATGCGTGTGGCGAAAGAGTTCAATCTCAAGGTCGTACTAAACCACGTAACGCACTCGCAGCAGATTCTGGACGAGATTGCTTCCTGGAAGGTGCCGGTCATTGTCGGTCCCATCTACGACTTCCCGCGAAGCGACGAACGCTACGACGCCGTGTATTCACTTCCCGCTGAACTTGCGAAGCGAGGAGTGAAGATCGCCTTCGCGTCCTATCGCGTGGAGCACAATCGCAATCTGCCTTACGCGGCTGGGTATTCGGTTGCGTTCGGCTTGCCCTATGAGGAAGCGCTGAAGGCGGTGACCATTAATCCCGCAGAAATATGGGGCGTCGCTGACAGACTGGGTTCCCTCGATGTGGGCAAGACCGCGAACGTGGTCATCGCCAACGGAGATCCGCTGGATGTGAAGACCGACGTGAAGCAGGTCTTCATCGACGGCCGTAGTATCCCGATGGAGAACCGCCAGACGCACCTGCGGGACCAGTACGGCGGGGTGCCATCGGCTCCCTCTGCCTCGAAATGAGCCGATTCCCCACGGAGTCACGGAGTCACGGAGAAAACCAAAAACTTACCACAAAGGACACGAAGGAGCACGAACGGAAACAAGCCCGAATCCATTGTGATCCTTAGTGTCCTCTGTGGTTTCTCTCGGCGCTTTTCTCCGTGACTCCGTGTCTCCGTGGTGAAAAGGTGTTCCCTTGCCAGCTTTTCCTAGCGCCATATAGACTGAGGAGTTTGTGGTGTGCGCATTTGCGCATCTAGGAGGAGTTTGCATGCCTGGGGTAGAAGACAAAGTTAAGCAGATCATTGTGGACCAGCTCAGCGTGGAAGAGGGCGAGGTCACACCCAGCGCATCTTTCGTGGACGACCTCGGCGCCGATTCGCTCGACCGCGTAGAACTCATCATGGCTTTCGAAGAAGCTTTCGATCTGGAAATCCCCGACGAAGAAGCCGAGAAGATTAAGACCGTGCAGGACGCCGTCAGCTACATTGAGAAGAATTCCAAAATAGCCAAGCAATAGGAATCGATTCGTATGAACGATTCTCTCGATTGCCTCAAGTTGATGATGGCTTTCGAAGAGGCTTTCGACATAGAAATTCCTGACAGTGAGATGAAAAACGTCGGAACCATGAATCAGGCCAGAGAGCTGATTAATCGGTTAAAAATAGAGCAGGACAAAAAGAAATCAAAGAAAAAGCAGTAGCGGTTGCAGTCACATCCCAGAAGAGCGAGGAACGCGAATGGCCGCAGTAGACGAGAAGGTTAAGCAGATTATTGTGGAGCAACTTGGCGTCGATGAAGGCGAAGTCACCCCCAACGCGTCGTTCGTGGACGACCTTGGCGCCGACTCGCTCGATACTGTCGAACTCGTGATGGCATTCGAAGAGGCCTTCGACATCGAGATTCCCGACGAAGAAGCCGAGAAGATCAAGACAGTCAAGAACGCCATCGACTACATCAATGCCCACGCGAAAGGCGGCAAGTAAGCTTGAGTCGTAGAGTTGTCGTCACTGGATTGGGCCTGATTTGCGCCGTGGGCAACACCAGTGCGGAGGTCTGGACGAATCTTCTGGCGGGCAAGAGCGGCGTCGCTACGATTACGGGATTTGATGCTACCGGATTTGCCTGCACCATCGCCGCCGAAGTCAAGAACTTCGATCCACTGAACTTCATCGAGAAAAAAGAAGTCAAGAAGATGGGCCGCTTCATTCACCTGTGCATGGCGGCCACCGATGAAGCGGTGAAGATGTCGGGTTTGAACGTCACGCCGGAGATCGCGGAGCGCGTGGGCGTTCACATCGGCTCGGGCATCGGCGGATTCGACATCATCGAGCGCGAGCACTCAAACCTGATCAACGGCGGCCCGCGCAAGATCTCGCCGTTTTTTATTCCTGCAGCCATCATCAACCTGGCTGCTGGGCATGTGAGCATCCGCTACAACGCCAAGGGACCGAACGAAGCGACCGCGACGGCGTGCACGACGAGCGCGCACTCCATCGGTGATGCATACAAAATCATTGCTCGCAATGACGCCGACGTGATGATCGCCGGCGGCACTGAGGCTGCGATCACTCCAATGGGCGTCGGTGGATTCGCGGCTATGCGGGCACTCTCCACGCGCAATGATTGTCCGGAAAAGGCAAGTCGGCCATTTGACGTCGATCGCGATGGCTTCGTGATTGGCGAGGGCGCGGGCATTCTAATCCTCGAAGAGTTGGAGTTTGCTCGCCGCCGTGGCGCCAATATCATGGCCGAAATAATCGGCTACGGTATGAGTGCCGACGCTTACCACATCACTCAGCCTGCCGAAGAAGGAGAGGGCGGATATCGCGTGATGCTGAATGCGCTGCGCGACGCCAACCTCAAGCCGGAGCAGGTGGATTACATCAACGTGCACGGTACTTCGACTCCGCTGGGTGACGTGCTCGAAACCAAAGCCATCAAGCGCGCATTCGGAGATCATGCCAAGGATGGCCTTGCGGTAAGTTCCACGAAGTCGATGACCGGGCACCTACTCGGAGGCGCCGGCGGCCTCGAAGCAGGCATTACCGTTTTGGCACTACGTAACCAAATGCTCCCACCGACTACTAATCTCGACAATCCAGATCCAGAGTGCGACCTGGACTACGTTCCAAATAAGTCGCGCAAAGCCAAGGTCAACATCGCGCTCTCGAATTCGTTTGGATTCGGCGGCACCAACGGCTCGTTGATCTTCCGCCGCTGGGCTGAATAAAGAAAAGCAAGAACACGGATCGAACTGATTTAACGGATCTGACGGATACTTCTCGACTTTGCTCTGGTTTATCCGTCCGATCCGTCATATCCGTTTAATCCGTGTTCTTGCTTTCTTAAGTGGGCGCACAACACGCCAATACGAATTGCCCATCGCGGCTCTCCCATTGAGATTCGATTCGAAATCCTGCACGCGCAACTAGATTGAGCAAACTGTCTCGATTCGTGTATTTGATCGAGCTGCTCATGCGCAGCTTTTCTCCCGAGCGAATGTCGATGGAATGCCTACCCACATTCACACGCAGGTCGCGCGTCGCGGTGAAGTGCTTCGTGACGGCGAACAGACCGTCTCCTGCCGGTGCAGTAGAAAACTCCAGCTTTCCATCGTTGTCGGTGATCCCCACCCCAGTAAGGGGCCCCCACGCAAAACGCCGATTCGTCGGATTATCGTAGCCTCCAAGCGTTTGTTCACTGAATATCTCGCCGTCGAAGAGGAAGCGGTCCTGGCTGCGCATATGGATTCGAAGGCGTCGGGGAAACTTGCTCGGCTCGAATGCTCCGAGAGTGTTACCCAAAACTGAGAACAAGACAGGCCCGTCGAGGCTCTCGGCAGCGCCGACAGTCGCAGCCAAATGACCGTCCTCGAAAATATCGAGCTTGCATCCGAGACTTGACTGGGCAATGCCGTCCGCCTGATCAGCAGCAAGTTCCAGCAACGACTGGCTGAAATCGGCAGCCACGTAGTTCAGGCGATTGCCGCTGTTAGCAAACTGTTCGAGCAACACGAGATCTTTACTTCCTTCTCCGCATCCGAGACCACAAAGCGTGCGAATGTGGGAAAGCTCTACTGTCAAGCGCGGAGCCGCAAGGTTCAACACTTCGAGCGCGCGACTTGCGTTTTTGTATTCGGTTGAACGGCACAGATCCACCCACGCCCGAACCGACGACGGCAGCCAGTAAAACAGGTGCTCCGGAAGGTATCGCTGCTGAAAGGCCATCCGTAGCTGTTCGACAATCTCCTGCTCGCGCAGCAGCACGATGGTATAGAAAGGCAGTTTCGCTGGATCAGGTACCGAATTGGAAGCCATCTCAACCGCATTGTATCGGGCACCAGATCGCGCCAATCAACGTCAGGGATGTAAAAACTGCTCAATTTGCCCAAATCCGGCCGGTCTGAGAAAATTTCGAACACCAGTTTGGATTCTGGGGCATCTAGTTACTGGCTGTACCGCAATTCGGAGAATTACAAGGAGAAACACTGAATGAAGATTATCGAAATCAGCGAAGTAGCTCCGACATGTCACTCCAACGTAAAACTGGTTGAGGCCGCCGAGGTGGCCCCAACCTGTCATAACAGCGTAAGGCTGGTTGAGAGCACCGAGGTCGCTCCCACCTGCCACTGATCAAGGTTTGGTAGAGACGTTCGCCGTGGCGAACGTCTCTACCGATTCTGCGCATGCCTTCCATTCCTCAAGACCGGCTCTCCATCGGCACTTTCTACAATCCACATCTTGCGCAATTCACGCTCGATCATGCTGAGCTGATCGATCATCTATCGATGGCCGATCCGCCCGCGGCGGACGACGAATTCTTCACGCAAATCCAGCAGGAATTTCCGCTGCTGCTGCACGACTATCTCGGACAGCTTTCCGATCCGCTCAGCGAGTTCGCCCTCACGCGTGCGAGAGAACTCCAGCAGCGCTACCAAGGCCCCTGGATCGCAGAACACTTTCAATGCCTCCACACCCAGGACCGGGCGCGATCGCTCGATTACGTCTTTCCTCCGCTATATACAGAGGAATTTCTAAAGCGCTTTTGCGAAAACGCTGTCATTCTGCGCGACGCAGTCGGTGCGCCATTAGTGATGGAAAATATTCCAGGTTTCTTTTCGGTCCGGCGCGCGCAAATGAATGAAGCAGAGTTTCTGCGACGTTTCTTCGAACAAACAGGATGCGGATTTCTAATAGACCTGCCGCACACCTGGCTTGCCGCTCACTATCGTGGCATCGATCCCCGACGGTATCTCGAAGATTTTCCTCTAGACCGTGTGGTTGAAATCCACGTCGCTGGCGTCGAGTACGACCGTGACTTGCAGGGTCCGTGGATTGCGCCGACTCCGCCGACCAATGAGATCCTCGACCTTGCCTGCTGGGTAGCGGAACGTGCACCAGACTTGCGGGCTGTCACTGTCGACGTCTTCTCCCCAACGGTAACTGCTGCTCAACTTGAGGACGGCATGAGTCGCACGCGAGCTGCCTTCGCCACGAGAAGTGCCGCAGCGAGCTAATCAAATGCCACCCACCGGACGCGGACCAAGCCAACGCTCGGATAGAAATCTTCACGATCAGCTAATCCGTTATCTGACCGATGCCAGCTTGCGATCTGCGAACAAATATCCCGATTTCCTGGACGAGAACGAAGCCGAGCGCGCGGAGCGTTTCTCCCAGTTTCTCGCGCGGCGCTATTACCGCGATCGACTCCATCGAGGATTTCGCCACTCAGCGCGCCTGCTTGGGTCGGAAGGCGCAGCAGCAAGCCTCGTAGACACTCCGGCTTTTGACGTGATCTTGGAGAGCTTTGTTCTAGGATCGCTCGCGACAGCCAGAACAGTTGGTGATCTGGTGCTCTCGGCACTAAGAGGAAAACGATCAGAGGAGTGGCGGACCGAGCTGTTGCAATACGAGTTTGCATTTTTTATACAGCTTGCTACTTCTGAACCGACTCCACCGAGGAGTTTTCCGCAGCGTGGCGTCTCCGCTCTGGTTCGGGAGTTCCAGTTCTCAGTTCCCGAGATCCTCGAAAAAATAAAGAACGGACATGGTCCAGAAGATGCCCGATGTGTCTCAACGACGCTGCTGTTTTCGAGAACTCAGCACGGCAGAATCTATGTCGTACAACTCGATGCAACCGCATGCAGAGTGATGCATGCAGTGAACGGATCTCGAGAGCCTGCGGAGATCGCGGAGACTGCTGGTGTCTCAGAAGAGGAAACAAACCGAGTCCTTAACGATCTGATCGGCATCGGTGCGGTGTTGCCTCCCGTCCGCGAGGCTGCTTGAAGCGCTTGCAAGCCGCACGACAACTCTACGATTGATTTATCATCGCCGGTTGGCCTTCGCGGGCTGAACTTGCAAGATAAAAAAGGAGAAAGCCGTGGCGCACTCACTTCCGCCGCTTCCGTACGACTATTCCGCGCTGGAGCCTACCATCGACGCGCAAACCATGACGTTGCATCATGACAAGCATCATGCTGCTTATGTAAACAATCTGAACGCAGCGCTCGAGAAGCATCCGCAGCTTGGCAGTAAGAGCGTTGAGGACCTACTACGCGACATAAACAGCGTTCCCGAAGATATTCGTGCCGCTGTTCGCAACAACGGCGGCGGTCACATGAATCACACGATGTTCTGGCAGATCATGAAGCCGAAGGGGGGAGGCCCTCCAACCGGGCGCGTTGCCGACGAGATCAAGAAAGCATTTGGTAGCTTTGAAGAGTTTCAGAAGCAATTCAATGACGCAGGCGTAAAACGCTTTGGCAGCGGATGGGCGTGGCTGATACGCAGCAAGGCCGGAAAGCTGGAAATCATTTCGACTGCGAATCAGGACAATCCCATTATGGATGGACATCACGCCATTATGGGAAACGACGTGTGGGAGCACGCCTATTATCTGAAGTATCAGAACCGGCGGCCCGATTATCTGGCGGCTTGGTGGAATGTCGTCAATTGGGATGAGGTCAATAAGCGATTCAAGTAGCGGGCTCGGGAAAAAACAAAGGCCGCCATCTTTGTGGCGGCCTTTTCCCTATGCCCCTGTCTTATCTTCTGAAGTCGGTTCTAGGCTGGCTCAATGCAATCAACTCACCTACCAACGCGTGGCTCCAGGCCACAAGCCAGTCGTGAAGCTCGCGGATTCGATTCACAATCTGCATGATTCACGCCTCGAAGCGAACGATTCTTGTGACGAGAGTTGCCGGTTCGTTCATTGAGTGGGATGAAAGTTGGCACCAGCGGGTTACCGGGAAATCGCGTGCTCCTGCGTTGAAATCTGAGCTGCTGCGATCTTTTAACACGGTTGAAACCTGAACTTCAGGAATCCTTCGCCAATCGCCACCTTCACGGAACGGTCTTTCAAGTTTGTTTGGCGAAGTTGGTTTCGACGAATGAAATTGCTTCTTCGTGTGTGTGCAGCACTCCTTCCAGTTGGGCATCCTCGACAGCCTGAAGCACGGTGCGAAACTGCGGTCCCGGCTTCCAGCCACGTGCGATTAAATCCTTGCCTGTAATGAGCGGTGACGGACGAATCTCCTCCTCTGGTGTGTTCTCCAGCTTCTCACGCACAAATTCATACAATGCAAGATCCCTGTGGCTCGCCGAACAGTCGAGCCGATGCAGCTCGAGGTGCTCCTGGAAGGCCGGCAACCGCATGAAGCGCTTGAGCGTAGACTCCTTCATCTTCTTCACATCGCCGAAGCGCATGTGGTTCGCAACTAAAGCGCTGACTTGTTCTGTCGTATCGTTTGGGAAGCGCAAGCGTCTGCAAATCTCCTCGGCCATACGCGTTCCGACCTCCGCATGCTGATCGAAGCGAATGCGATCGGGAGCAACACGAAACGTTGGCGGCTTGCCGACGTCATGCAGCAACACTCCCCAGGCCAGTGACTTAGAGCAACCCTTTTCCAACCCACCTAGAAGCAGCAAGGTGTGAATCCACACATCGCCCTCGGGATGATATTGAGGCGGTTGCTCCACTCCTTTCAGCGCGCTCACTTCAGGCAATACCTCAACGAGTTGGCCCGTGGCATCCAGCAGCTCGAAGCATTGCCGGGCGTGGCCTTCAGTAAGCATCTTGTCCAGTTCGTCGCGAATGCGCTCGCGGCTTACCTGATGAATCTCGCGTGCCCGTTCGCGAATCGCAGTCATCGTGGTTGGCTCGATCTCGTATCCCAGACGGGCGGCGAAGCGCACGGCGCGCATCATGCGCAACTTGTCTTCGCGGAAGCGTTGCCTGGGATCGCCAATCGTGCGGATGATCTTTCGTTCCAGATCGGAACGACCGCCTGCGTAGTCAAGAACCCGACTGCTCAGCGGATCCAGCAGAAGACCGTTGATGGTGAAGTCGCGCCGCTGCACGTCTTCCTCTGCGATCTCGGAGTATCGGACAGCATCAGGATGGCGGCCATCGCTGTATCCAACATCGCTGCGGTAAGTCGCGACCTCCACGTGGATCGGCTTAGTCTCGTTATCCTCATCTAGACCCTCGACCACGATGACGACTCCGAACTGCGCTCCGACTGCGATCGTGTTGGGAAAAAGCGACATCACTTGCTCAGGATGAGCGCTGGTTGCAATGTCGTAGTCCTGCGGCAAGGTCCCAAGTAGCAGATCGCGCACGCATCCGCCTACGAAATAGGCCGTGTAGCCGCGCTCCCGTAGCTGCTGGAGAACCTTGAGTGCGGTGGCTTGCGCCATTTCCGCCCGATTTTGTATTGCGCCGGATTGTTTGTTTGCGCTCAATGAATCAGCGACTCCGCTGCCGGACAACTCCTGCCCTTATCATAGGGAATCGACAATGCTAATCCTCGGGATCGAGAGTTCGTGTGACGAAACTGCTGCCGCCGTAGTGCGCGACGGGGAGCAATTGCTGTCAAACGTTGTTTCCTCGCAGATCACAACGCATCTCCCATACGGAGGAGTGGTCCCGGAACTCGCCTCCCGCGAGCACTTGCGCGCAATTGTCCCAGTTGTACGTGAGGCGGCAACTCGCGCCGCAGTCAGTCTGGAGCAGGTGGATGCCTTCGCGGTCACACAGGGTCCGGGACTCGCTGGGTCACTCCTCGTGGGCATCACGTATGCAAAGGCGCTTTCGTTTGCTCTTTCGAAGCCGCTGATAGCAGTAAATCACCTCGAAGGACACATTCATGCCGTTCTCCTCGAACATCGACAGTCCTCGAACGCAGATATAGCTCTGCCCGCGTTGGCGCTCGTGGTTTCGGGAGGACACACGCATCTGTACATGGTGAGTCGTTCCGAACCGACACAATGGAGTTATCTGAATGTCGGGCACACGCTCGACGACGCAGCCGGGGAGGCGTTCGACAAGGCTGCAAAACTCCTGGCACTCAGTTATCCCGGCGGTCCCATCATCGAAGCGTTAGCGAAGCATGGAAATCCGCATGCGATTGCAATGCCGCGCTCGCAAATCAAAGCCCACGAAAAACGCAGGTCGCGGGGCGAGAATGCGCAGAAGCGGTATGACTTCTCGTTCAGCGGCATTAAGACGGCCGTGCTCCGTTTTGTAGAGACTCATCAAATGAAGAATTCAATCGAACGGCGTCGTCGCGCAGTCGCAGATTTTCCCGATCCCAGGCCTGAAGATTTTCTCCCGCATCTCGATCCGCTGACGCTGGATCTGATTGCGTCTTTTCAGGAAGCCGTCGTTAAAGACTTGGTGGGCAAGAGTTTGCGTGCGGCTGAGGAGCTCGAAGTTGAAACTCTGATCGTTAGTGGTGGCGTTGCCTCCAACGAGCGCCTCCGCTCAGAATTCGTGAAGCAGGCTGGGTCCGAGGGTATCAAGGTCTTCTTTCCCTCGCGAGGGCTCTCAACCGACAACGCGGCGATGATCGCTGCTGCGGCATATCCGAAACTACTGGCCCGTGACTTTGCCACGGAGCACTTCTCCGCTGAAGCCTCTCTTGCACTCGGATGAGTGAGACCGGAAATGCAACCGTCCTTCCCTCCTACCGCGTGATAGATTAAAAAATTCGATGACCATCCGCAGGCCGCGGTTTGAGGTTCACAAAGCGCAGAAGGTCGCCGCGGTCTTCCTGATCTTGTTTGTCGTCCAGTGTCTCTGGCTGGTTTCGCATCTTCCGCTTAGCATGGCTGAAACTCGCAGCGCCTTAGCCGGCAGATCGTTGTGGTCCTTGCGACAACTCGCAAATGGAAGTTCCCCACTGATTCCAGGCGACAGCATTCTCGAGTTGAGATGTGCGGGATTGCTTCCATCGATCGCGCGGAGCTGGGCCACCGATGGCAGGACCTTTAGCATCTATGCTCCGCCCAACCGATGGCTCGTGCGGCTGCCATTCGTTTTGTTTGGCGCGTGGCTCGGTGCTGCGCTATGGTGGGTAGCGCGGCGGATCTTTGGGAATGAGGGCGGATATGTAGCCCTCGGCCTTTATTGCTTCAGTCCAGCTATGCTGCTGGCAAGTGCGACCGTCGGGTCGGGAATCCTGGCAGCATGGGGGCTCTTCGGATTGATCTATACCGCCATCGGTGTGGCCCACACGCTATACGCACCGCCGAAAAAATGGCGTCCCAGAATAGTTCTACTTGGCCTTGCCATTGGCCTAACGGCAGCCGCAAGTGTGCCTGCCGCTGTTGTGGGCTTGGCATTTGCGACAGCGTTTATGCTCTACCTCGCACCGGGGCGCCGTGCGGTATCAATCGCTATTCTGGCGCTCAGCACCGTGATTGGAGTAGGTGTCTTGCTGTTGTGCTTCGGCTTCAACGCCCGCGACCTTTCGGCAGCGGCTCTTCTCCCGAATGCGGAATACTTTCGGGTTACTTCGTTGAGGTTGATGTCCCTCATTGCTGTGCCCGGAGGCTTACTCGAGATTCTGGCTTTCGTAAGCTGCCTGTTTGTATTCGCGTTCTGGAAGCGATCGCGCTATTTTGGGAACTCATCCGCGTTAATTCCTGCTCTGCTTCTGCCATGGTGGCCCGGGAGATTTTTCCCCAGCGCTTCAATTATCTGGACTCTGCCATATGCTCTCGTCTTCATTGGCGGGATCTACGCCGATTTGCTTGAACTGTACTTCTTCGGTGGAGATTTTCGCCGGCATGTGGCCGCAACCGCTGTTGTTCTGATTGGCGCGAGTGCCGTGTTCAGCCTAATGCTGGTCGCAGGCGCATAGCCTGAAGCTGAAAGGGCCGTCCATACCGGACGGCCCTTTCAATAACAGCTAACTGCGGACGGGTCACACAACCCGCTGCTGGCGGCGCTCTACGAGCATCTCCTTCTGCATCACCTGCTCCACCATGCGCTCAACGCTCGGCATGAACGGCTCCGCAGGTAGATTCACCGCAACGCGACCTCCGCTGTGACCGAGCACTAGAGCAACTTCGTTCCAGCGCAGCAATGGCGAAGTAACCGGAATGTGGATGGACTCTCGCGCCGGCTCTGGCTGTACCAGGTAAACCACCCAAATCAAGATCGACATGTAGTAAACCATCGGGAGAAGCTGAGCGAGCATCGGCATCTTGCTGATGTGTGAGTTCGCGAGAGCGCTGAATACCATTAGCTGAAAGAAGGCATCGATGCCAAATCCGAGCGCAAATCCGAAGACTCGGTTTCTCTTCGAAACTCCTAAATGCTGCGACCCCATAAAGAGGAACAGCAGCAGAGCGCACTCCATCAGACGCACAATGCGTTCAAAGCTATTAATGCCGACAATGAGCCAGTTGAACCGGATCGGCTGTGAGACTGGAGTCGTCACAAACACTAGGAAGCCGATCAGCACAATGCTGGCGGCTGCCCACTTAAACGCCACCTTGGCCAAGTCCTGCAGGCCGGCAAAAGGCTTAAAGGCGGCGCAGAAGATCTCATAAAGAACGGCGATCTTGAACATGTCCGCCATCGCAGTCCCCACCCAGTAGCTCGCGAAATACGTCCACGGCCCTTGAGAGGAGTGGCGATAGACAAGAAACAACACGCCAGTCTTGATGGTCTGAAAAATCAGGAAGGAAGCAAAGAACTTGAATTGGGACAGCAGCTTACGCCGATACAGCAAGTAGACACAAAACAGCTGTAGGAACGAACCAGTGGTCCAAACCAACACTTCCGAAACCGGCAGGGCGGGCATATGTCACCTATCCGGTGGGAGAATAGCTTCTCCACCGCCCTGCTTCAAGAGAAATCTTGCTCTAAAGTAACCAGTACTAACCAGTTACCTAGTTAAGAGCACAGACTCCCGGAGGGCAGATCGGTACCGGCTCGAGGCCGCTGCCCATCTGTTGCTTCGTGTTCGAGGTGGATGCAGCAGCCACAGCAGCGGCCATAACGATGGTGGCGAACAGCAGACGGAGCGACTTCTTCATGGGAATCTCCCTAAGTGATATCAGTAATCCGCATTACCAACGTAATCCGGTAACTGGTTACTTTCGTTTGGGACAATACCAATGGGTGCCGAATTTGAAAACACTTATTTCTGTGGAAGTCTGTGGAAAAGTAGGGCTAAATTCCGAGATTCTTCACACGAAACGGAGATGATTTCAGCCGTTCAGCCTCGAATTTACGGCATTCGTCAGGTGCTCATGTGTGATAAAATGGGCAAGTCAAAAAGGCTATAAATCCCTGAATAATCAAGTATTTTCCGACTCAAGCGTGCGCGTCTTCGGCGGCTCTTGGGCGAGTTTTATCGCGCTGCTCCCGCATGCGTGATTTGTAGGGCTTAAACAAGCTAAGTGGGGTCCCCCAAATTGAAAGAAGCAGCTACCAGGACGCAAGCAGAAGTGGACGAAAAGCAGATTCCAACCAAGGAAGCGAAGCAAAAGAAGGCTAATGGCGGCACGAACGGCGACTATACCGCCGATTCCATTAAGGCTCTCGAAGGTTTAGAGGCTGTCCGGCTTCGCCCTGCAATGTACATCGGATCCACGGGAGAGATGGGACTTCACCATCTCGTGTACGAAGTCGTCGACAACTCTGTTGACGAGGCTCTGGCTGGCTACGCCGATCGCATCGACGTCACGATTCACATCGATAACTCCATTACTGTCGTGGACAACGGACGCGGCATCCCCGTGGATGACATGGAATATCACGGAGAAAAGCTCCCCGCAGCTCAGGTCGTGCTTACCGTCTTGCACGCCGGCGGAAAATTCGATTCGTCCACGTACAAGGTTTCCGGTGGTCTTCACGGCGTGGGCGTCAGTGTGGTTAATGGCCTCTCGCATCAACTGGATCTCGAGATCTGGCGCGATGGTTTCGTTTGGGAACAGGCGTACACCAAGGGAGTGCCCTCAACCAAGTTCAAGAAGACGGGCACCACGAAGAAGCGCGGCACGAAAGTGCACTTCCTGCCGGACACAGACATCTTCGCGACCATTGAGTACAACTACGACACGCTGGCGCAGCGGCTGCGCGAACTCGCGTTCCTCAACAAGGGCCTGACGATCACTCTGACCGACGAGCGCGCCACTGATACCAAGACGGGCGAAGCCAAGCACGCTGAATTCAAGTACACAGGCGGCATCGCTGAGTTCGTGAAGCACCTGAATCGCGGAAAGCAGGTGCTCCACGATAAGCCGATCTACATGGAAGCTGAGCGCGACGGCGTGGGCATGGAGATCGCTCTGCAGTACAACGACGGCTACTCCGAATCGGTGTTCTCGTTTGCGAACAACATCAACACAGTCGATGGTGGTACTCACCTCTCAGGTTTTCGGACGTCGCTGACGCGCACAATTAACTATGCGGGTCAGCAACTCGGACTCTTCAAAGATTTGAAAGAGAATCTTTCAGGCGATGATGTCCGCGAAGGGCTCGTTGCCGTAGTCAGCGTGAAACTCTCGCAGCCGCAGTTCGAAGGACAAACCAAGGGCAAACTGAACTCAGACATCGCAGGTATTGTGCAGGCATTCGTCAATGAACGCCTTGGCGCATTCCTGGAACAGAACCCGACGATCGCGCGTCGCATCATCAACAAGGCAATTGAGGCGGCACGTGCGCGCGAGGCGGCGCGTAAAGCGCGCGATCTAACACGGCGCAAGGGCGCGCTCGATGGCGGAGGTCTGCCCGGCAAGCTCGCCGATTGTTCCGAGCGCAACGCCGATCGCTGCGAGATCTATCTCGTCGAAGGTGAATCAGCAGGCGGCACCGCAAAGCAAGGGCGTGACCGTCGCTTCCAGGCCATTCTGCCCCTGAAGGGCAAGATCCTGAACGTCGAGAAGGCGCGTTACGACAAAATGCTCGGACACGAGGAAATCCGCGCCATGATCACAGCGCTTGGCTGTGGCATCGGCAAGGAGGATTTCGATCCGGCAAAGCTTCGCTACGCCAAAGTCATCCTGATGACCGACGCCGATGTTGACGGTTCGCACATCCGCACGCTGCTGCTCACGTTCTTCTTCCGCCACATGACCGAGCTGATCAAGCGCGGGCACGTGTACATCGCGCAGCCTCCGCTCTATCGCATCAAGAAAGGCAAGTTCGAGCAATACATCAAAGACGATCGCGAGTTCGTGAAGGTAATGGTCCGGCGCGCGGCAGACGGCATGAGCATTCGTTATGGTGAAGGCGCCGCCAAGCTTGAAGGGCCGGAGCTTACAAAGTTCATGACCAAACTGAACGAGTATCTCGGGTTCTTCGACAAGGTGAACAAGCATCTTCGCGAGGAGCGCATCACCGAGCTGCTGCCGAAGATCGACTTCACTTCCCGGGCGGACTTCGAGGGCTCCGACAAGAGCGTTCCCTCGAAAGTGAAGGAACTCGAAAAACGAATCAAGTCGCTGCTGAAAGACTTGGGGTTAAAGTCCGTCGAGACGCGTCACGAAGAAGAACACAACACGTGGCTCGTGAGCTTCGTCGATTCCAACGGCGCCGAGCGAGTCATTAATTGGGAGCTCATCACCTCACCCGAGTACAGACAGATGATCTCCAAGTACAAGCAGATCGCGACCTACATGGATCCGCCGTTCATCATCGAGCACGCACCGCGGACGGAGAAAATTAAAACAGGTGGCGAGGCAGAAGCCGAGACTCCGATCCTCGAAACAGAAGCAGCCCGCCAGGACAAGGGGACGACAAAGCGCAAGTCAGCCGTTGAGCCCGTTGAAAAGCAGTCTCCGCGCGAGTTGTTCGACTACGTCTTAAGCCAGGGCAAGAAAGACTACGACGTCCAGCGTTACAAGGGACTGGGAGAGATGACCTCGACCCAACTTTGGGAAACAACCATGAATCCCGACGTCCGCAGCCTGATGCAAGTCAAGCTCGAGGACATTGCCGAAACCGAAACGATCTTCACAACGTTAATGGGCGAGGATGTAGAGGCGCGCCGCAAGTTCATCGAAGAAAACGCGCTGGATGTGAAGAACCTGGACATCTGAGCCGTGCTTCGTGGTAGAGACGCAGCATGCTGCGTCTCTACGATGCTTCCAACATGATCGAACTGCCGGATTGACCTGCCCTCGCAACCATCCCTAGAATCGAAGATTCTGTCTAGCCCTCCACCTCCAAGCATGGCGCTCGAAGTCTTCAACACACTTTCAGGCCGCGTCGAAGAGCTGAAAACGCTCGAAGACAGGCGCATCCGCATGTACTCCTGCGGGCCCACTGTTTACGACTACGGCCACATTGGTAATTTTCGAACGTTCGTCTTTGTCGATCTCTTCCGCCGTTTTCTGCGCCGGAGTGGCTATCAGCTCGACCACGTAATGAACATCACCGACGTGGATGACAAGATCATTCGCAACTCTTCGGCCAAAGGACTAGGGGTGCGCGAGTATGCCGCCAAGTACGAGCAGGCATTCTTCGAGGACATGGACATCCTCTCGCTGGAGAAGCCCGAGCAAATCGCCCGCGCTACCGAACATATTCCCGAAATGGCTTCGCTGATAGCACGTCTTCAGAAGAAGGACTTCGCATACAAAACCGAGGACGGATCTTATTACTTCCGCATCGCGAAATTTCCTCAGTACGGCAAGCTCTCCAAAAAGGACATGACTGCGATCTCAGATGGCGCACGCGTCGATGTCGACGAATACGAAAAAGACAACGTGCGTGACTTTGCTCTCTGGAAGTCACCGAAGCCGGGAGAAGCGAAGTGGGAGACTGAGATCGGCCCAGGCCGCCCTGGCTGGCACATCGAATGCTCGGCCATGGCAATGGAGTATCTAGGCGAGACGCTGGATATCCATCTCGGCGGCGAAGACTTGATCTTTCCGCATCACGAAAACGAAATTGCGCAATCGGAGGCAGCGACCGGAAAAACCTTCGCGCGATATTGGATGCATGTGCGCTTTCTGCTCGTCGAGGGACAAAAGATGTCGAAGAGCCTTGGCAACTTCTACACTCCTCGCGATCTCATTCTCAAAGGACACAAGCCCTCCTCGATTCGCTATCTGCTGTCATCCGTTCCTTATCAAAAGCAACTCAACTTCACGTTTGAGGGACTCAAGCAAGCTGCGAATTCTGTGGAACGGCTGCGTAATTTCAAGGCACGGCTCGATACAGGACGATTCCCGGCTGGTTCCAATTCGGAAATGGGCACTCTGGCGAAAGTTACGCGGGAGAAGATCCGTACTTCGCTGGAGGATGATATGAACACGGCACAGGCTCTGGCGGCGATCTTCGACATGGTTCGCGAGGCCAATGCTGCCGGAGACAATGGCAAACTTCTTCGCGACGACGTTCCAGCACTCCAGGAAGCGTTGGCCGACTTCGACGAAATCTTCGCGGTGTTAAAGGATGACGACGCGGAGAAAATCAAACAAGTCCTACAGTGGGCTCGGACTGAAGGAAAGCTCGCCGATGCCTCGATTGTCGAGCCGACTCTGAGCGACGCGGCTGTAGAAGCTCTGGTCGAGCAGCGCCAGCAAGCACGAAAGTCGCGCGACTTCGCTAAAGCCGACGCAGTGCGCAAGCAACTCGCCGATGCCGGGATCGTCCTCGAGGATACAAAAGACGGGTTACGCTGGAAGCGCAAATAACGGTCTTAAGGCGGCACCGCAACTGCGTGTCTAGTTAGGCTGTCTAGCAGCCAATTCGTTTTCCCAATCCACACGAAAGACTGGGATCGGTTCCGACTTGCCTTTAACCGTGAGAGGGCTGAGGGTGGTGAGAACGAATTTACCCTCGGTCAGATCTGCCGCAGTGGCCTGCGAGATGATGATCTTTCCCGCTGGGGCATTCGACATCAAGCGCGAAGCTGTGTTGACCGTGTCGCCGATCACTGTGTAGTCAATCCGCCGCGGCGATCCGATATTGCCTGCGGTGACGATTCCGCTATTGATTCCGATTCCTACTCCGAATTCCGGCCATTGCCGTTCTGCGGCGTCGCGATTCAATTCAATCACCAGGCGCTGAATCGCCTGCGCGGCCCGCACGGCGTTCTCTGCATCGTTGCCTTTGCTTAGCGGCGCACCGAACAGTGCCATGACTCCGTCGCCAAGATACTTATCGAGCGTTCCTCCGTGATCGAAGATGATGTCGGTGACATGGGTGAAATAGTTATTCAGGATTTCAACAACCTTCTCCGGCTCCATCTTTTCGCTGAGCGTGGTGAAGCCTCGGATATCAGCGAACATAATGCTTACTTTCTGATTGATCCCGCCGAGGCGTACTCCTTCGGGATTCTTCGATACCATCTCCACCACTTCGGGCGACAGAAAACGTTCCAGAGCAGCGCGCTGTGTTACCTGTTTTGCAATCTGCTCGTGGGCGTAGAGAGTGTCAATGGCGGCACCGGCCTGGGCTGCCACCAGAGCAAAGACATTCCATTCGTCCTGTGTGAAGGCTTGCGGCTTCTCCAGGTTGTCGACGTACAAAATGCCGAACAGCCTTCCACTTCCCAGCAGAGGCGCGCACATGGCTGAGCGAAGGCCGGCGATGCGCATGCTTTCACTGCCGCGGAAGCGCTCGTCGGTAGCAACATCGGTGACCAAAATGGGCTTCTGCTCGGTGCGAATGCGATCCAGGATTGCTCGGCTGAGGATGATATGGGGCTGGCTGGCAGTTCCATTCTGTGGGCGGCGATAGCGCACTTCTGTCTGTCGCGTAACCTCGCCGCTCTCGTTGAAGAGCATCATGAATCCGCGTTCGACTCCCTGAATGCGGAAAGCAAGATTCATGACCTGCTCGGAAATTCCGTCGAGAGAAAGCTTGGAGCTGAGTGCTATTCCCGCGTCGTACAGCATGGTTAGGAGATGGTTTTCGCGCTCCAGACGCTTGATCTGGTCGGTGAGCTCCGCGGGTATCTGGCCGGAAAATTGTGCTGCGAGACCTTCACGACGACTACCGCCGCGCAGAACATCATTCAGCGTGGGCGGGATATCGGCGCTCTTTATGAGAATTCCCGAGTCGCGAACTTCTTCAAAGCGCAGCTCGTACGAGCCCAGGTGTGCAACGTCGTTGTGACGCAGCTGGCGCTCACCGGCGATCCGCTCGCCATCGATGACTACTCCATTGGTGCTGTTGCGATCGGCAATGAAGGTCTGGCCATCCTGACATTTGATGACCGCATGAAAGCGGCTCACGCTGTTATCAGGCAGTACCAGATCGTTGGCTGCGCCTCGGCCGATGCTGACAAGTGGCTTGGTCAATTCGAGCATGCCGCGCTTGCCGTCAGGCGCCGAGATGATGATGCGGCTCATGAATTATCGCGGATCCAGCCTAAACCTATTGCGGATCCAGCTTGGCTTCCACCTTAGAGATTCTACCGACGTCCACATGCACGGTTTGCTGAACCGGCTTATAACCGGACTGACGCAGCTCAATACGATAATTCCCCGGCGGGAAGGGAGCGTGCGCCGGAGTCGCGACTGCCACTGGCTTACCGTTTACGACTATTTTCGCTCCGGGGGGAGTGGTAACGAAATCTATCATGCCTTTTCCTGCAGGGATACCCCCACCAAATAACTTTCTGAAGCGCGAAGTTACGGCATTCGAGTTACCCGCTTCCCGTGCGTCGACGCGGTTCAGTACAGGCGAAAACGGTAAGACCTGACCCTTGTTGATGGTCGCGTTTACCTGCGCATTACGATAACCATCGAGGTGCACCTCGATCCGGTGCTGCCCCTCTGCTACCGGAACGCGTGCGGGAGTGACTTTGCCTGTCGGATGCCCATCGATTTCGATGGCCGCACCAGCCGGCTCGCTCATCACTGCGACCGCCGTAACTTCAGGGGACAAACTGATGTGGTAAGCCGAGCTGCTGGGATTGACTTCTATTTTGCGTGTCTCTTCTGCATAGCCCGCCTTGCTGAAAACGACGTTGTGCGCTCCAAGCTTCAGGTCCGACGCCGTAAAGGGAGTCATCCATGCCGAACTGGTGACGCCGTCGATCTGCACAGCAGCACCCTCAGGCTTCGAGGTAAAACGCATCTCAACGCGGCCTAGGGCAGAGGATGGTTTCTCGCTGGCGTGGCCGGCCGGCCTCCCGCGTGTACCATCGGCCCTCTTAGCGTCTGCCGCCACCTGCTGCGACTTCTTCCAAGGATTCGCGATAAGGAGGGCGGCTCCTGCCACCACGACGCTTAAAGAGACGACGACAACCGCAGCAGCCTTTGCCCTTTTTCTGTGCAACTCGGTTGCGGGTGTTTGCTCGGCAAGTCTCGTCGAGTCGTGGGGCAATTGAGTCAATGGCCCAGACGAAGTTGAAACTCGGGCCTCCTGGACAGCCGCCACCGCGTGCGAACCAGATGAACGAGCCATTACTAATCCACTTGCCGACACCAGGCTCGACAAGCCATTCGACTGCGTGGCTTTGATGCGAACATCTTCCGGCAAAACCGAAGTGATCTCGTCCTCAGAGCCGACTGAGCGGTAATTTTCGAGATCGCGTGCGAGTTCGGCGCCTGTCTGATAGCGCTCTGCAGGATTTTTTGAGAGGCATTTCCCGATTACTGCGCTCAGACCCGGATGGACTGTTACCTCCAGGTCGCTGGGAGGAATCGGGTTCTCGTTAACGATCTTGTAAATGATGGTGGTTACATTTTGTCCCGTGAACGGGCGCTCTCCGGTCGCCATTTCGTAGAGCAAGACCCCGAAACTGAACAAATCAGCCCGCCCGTCGAGTTCCAGCCCTTTTACCTGCTCAGGTGACATGTAGTTCGGCGTGCCCAGGACCTGGCCGCTATGCGTCATGCTGCCTGCTGCCTTGGAGATGCCGAAATCCATGATCTTGGCTACGTTCTGACGAGTGATCATGATGTTGGCCGGCTTGATGTCGCGGTGAATCACCCTCATTTCGTGCGCGTAATCAAGCCCGGCAACCACTTGCTTGGCAATCTCCACGATCTGGTCGGCCGAAATAACTCGCTTCTCGACCATTAAGGATTGCAAAGTCTGGCCCTCGAGGTACTCCATGGCAATGTAGAAAAGGCCATCGACTTCGTCGGCGTCGTAGACGGTAACGATGTTGGGGTGATTCATCGCGCCCGCCGCTTTGGCTTCGTAGCGGAAGCGGCGCAGCAATTCGTCGTGGTCCATGCCATGGACGTCGAGCCGCATGGTCTTGAGGGCTACGGTTCTCCCAATGTTGGGATCTACCGCCCGATAAACAAGCCCCATTGCGCCGCGGCCAAGCTCGCCTACGATCTCGTAACGTCCAACCTTTTCCACCGTGGGCACCATGCTACCTATGACAGACGAAGTACCGTTCGTGCAATTATTTCCAAGCCTCGTCTTATGTGTGAATTGGCGGGTTCTGGCCGGTTTTTCGGCCGAGAAGGGGGGTCCCGAGCCGGAACTTACAGCAACTTACCTTAAAGGTCAACAAATTGGGCACCCCGGCAGGTTACTACTGAGGCAGTGTTTATAGGGCTGACCAAAACGATTCACATACCTGCAACATTGTGAGAAATGTAGCGAAAGGAACGGCGAATTCTTTTCAATTTGAACGCAGCCAAGACAGAGCGATCCATCTGCCCAGCCCTGCAAATTCAAAGACGCCCAGCCATACGCACCGATACGCAGGCATATGCCAGGGCATACGCATAGAAAACCCAGAGGGTACCAATGGGTATACGCATCCCGAACGCCGGGGTATCGGCTGCGTAGGTGCCGCGCGTGATGAACTAACCGAACGCTGACGGCTGCTGCGGATTGGCCCATTTTCTACCCGATCCCAGGATCTAAAGGACTTAGCTATCGAGATCCCACGGGATCCCACCAAACCCATGGGATCACGCTGGGATATCCCAGAACAGTTGATGGGATCGCGGTGGGATATCCCACAAATTTCGCTGGGATCATTCTGGGATCGCGGTGGGATACTTATTGGCGGGCGGCGCCTGTTGCGCTGCCGCATCGATCGCTCTTCGAGAGAGTCGCCTTTCACGGTACCCAGCTGTCCCTGTCCCGGCCGGCAGACAGCCGGCTTCCTGTTTCCCAAATTGGAACCTATCGTCGACATAGCTACTGCTGTGGTACCACGAAATGCGGCAGGAATGGAAGTGGCAAAGCTGCCACAGAATGATCAGAAACCGTCGGTCGTCCCGATTGCAGCCAGGCTCTTCCGCAGCCGAAAGAGCCGGTGAACTCGGCTTCCCATAGTCGCCCAAAAACCTGAGCTAGTGGTCTCCGCAAAAATGCCCCGCCGCAGCGGGGCACTTCGTACGCCTCTGTTTAGTTTCTTAACGGCGATAGGATCCGCCGCCGTTGTATCCCTGCTGATAGCCTTGCTGGTACGCCACGCGGTAGGCATCCTTGTACTGCTGACGGCCACCGTACGCCTGGTTGTAGTTGTGGTCGGCGTTCTTATAGGCCTGTTGCTGCGTCGGACGGAAACTGTGTCCGGTTTGGCGATCCTGCCTGCCGTCGTTCACGCCGTCCGCATAGCCAACCTGCTGGGCACCATTGTTGCCCCGGTTATAGCCACTATTGCCGTATCCGCCGTTACCGTATCCGTACCCGGCTCTATCCCTATCGCGGCCCCATCGTCCGTTGCTGTTCACGCCGTAACCGCGGTTGTATCCGGTCTGATAGGCTGGGTCGTTGCTGTACCGTCCTCTGTACTGCTGTGAGCGGTTGTCGGACCGGTCGCGCTGACCATCCCGCATGCCCTCTTGGTACGCGCGGTTGTTCGACCAGTCTTGATTCCCATTCTGACCATACCGATCATGCCCGTCACGATCCTGCGCGGTTGCATTTACCACGCCGATCGAGCCTCCTAAAGCAAGAGCAAGAGTCCATACGATATGCTTCTTCAATGATTTCATTGTCTTCTCCCTCATAAAGACGTCAGTGCGTCGCACCTGTACCAACTCGGGAACATGCAGAACCAACTCTCCCGCCTGGCTTTTCTGACAGTCTTGATTACTTAGAACCCGGAATCTGGCGTGAAGACGCCTAGATATGCACGGTATTTGAGAGCTGCTGAAGATGCAGCACTCCTCTGGGTTGGCTGACGAACTGCGGATTCCCGACACTGGAGCAGCTCGATGCTCACCGTCGAGACGGGCCTGGTCAGCTTTCACAGACGCCACTACTTCGCAGCCGATGTCTCGCTTCGCAAAAATAGACATGCCCTCCCGTTTCGGAACTGCGCGGGAGGGCATCACTGTTTAGCGCCAATGGGGAATGTCTTACGCTAAGACTTGTCGTAAACCGCAGTGCTTTTGGATTTCTTGCCCTTGGCATCGGTTCGCGTAGTGGTTACTGTGCGGGACTTGCCGTCGGCTGCGACGGCGATGCGTCCGCTAGTCATAACCTTTCCGTCCTTCTTGACGGTCATCGCCATCGTGTGGTCGTTGACCTTCTCATACGAACGCGTGTCCTGACTTGGATCGCCGGTAACTGGATAATCCTTGCCGTCGAACTTGCCGGTCCATTCGTTGTGTATGGACTTACCGTCGGCGTCGGTTCCGTCAACCGTGACCTTCACGTTGTCGCCATCAGCGGCATAAACAACCGTGTTGTTTTTTGGACTTCCGGCGGCGATCTTTGACTTTGCCTCGTTCAACTTCCAGGTCCCCATCTGCGGATCGTCGGCAGCGAAGCACCTAGTGCCCACGAAGCAGAGCGCAAGCGTCACTAGCATTGTCCTTGCTTTCATTGGTTCCCTCCTGATTGTTAAGCAGATTTTCGTGTCTGATGTTGTGCGGCATTCTAGTGCTGGTCGGTGCAATCGGCAAACCGGGCTCCGCCTCATCCTCTTCCACAGCGAAGCTGATCACGTGTCATGATTGCAACTCCGATTGCGGATCTGCTTTCTTGAAGTGATTGCGAAGAGACAGATCGAATGGCTTTGACTATGTGGTCGATCAACGACCGCGCGCGAGCGATCGCTACATGATTGTCCACAACATCGGCGAAGCCCCAAAAATGGAAGATGTCCTGTTCAACTGGAAGATCACCGGCCACTACCGCTACTACGGGCCATGATGGCGCAGCAGCGGCAGTGACGGCCTCGCCGTGGGCTGCGGGCAGGCACCGCGAATGCAGTCCAGGTCGCGTTGCTTCATCGACTGCCCTCGCTTTGCAACGGACAATGTCAGGTAGAGTCAGCCGCGATGTTCGGCTGGCAAAAAAGACCCGGCTGCCGCCCGAGGAGTGCAAAAATTGCTCACCCTTTGCACCCCCGTTTCACATTAGCTCCAACCTATTCAAGAACTTAGGACTGGCTACTCATCTGCACCGTATTAGGGCACCCCCCAGGACTCAAACTCACACAGTGCCAGACGTAAGAGGACCAATGTCGCAGCTTAGTACACAGGTTAGGCCAATCGGCTTGGGCGCTGCACCAGAACGACGCAGACAGCCTCGGGTGCAACTTTCGCTGCTTGCTCGCGTCTCCCGCTCGACTTCTGAAAGTGACTCCCGGTTGGCGTACATGCGAGATGCCAACATTCGCGGCGCATTTTTTTATTGCGATCTGCAAGTCGCTGTTGGGGAGACGCTACACGTGCGTTTGGCGCCCACTCATGCGGCGGCACTCGATGTGAACTGCGAGGCGACCGTGGTGCGAGTCGAGAAAGCAGATATCACCGATTTGGTGGGGGTGGCCGTCGAATTTCACCGCTTCGAAGTTGAGAATCCTGCGCGTGTGTCCGAGGATGCAACGAACTCGTTGATCAACTGGACGGCGGAGAAGTTTGATCGGCTGTTTGCGCGCAGGCTGGAGCTGGAAAAGTGCGCGTTCCGCATTCAGGGCGCTGCCTAGCGCCTTAGAAAGTGCTCGAGTGCGAGTACCCGATCAGAACTGAATCACTCCGCGCTGTCTTAGAAGCGGCGATTCAGTCCTCCGGTCTGCTCCCCTGATTCCCAAAATGGTCAGCGAGGGCCTTTCCATCGAAGCTTGCGGAAATTGCTTTCGGATCTTCCGCCAGCATGGTGGCATTCCACGCATCGTACTGAGCGACCAATCTCTGATAGAGATCTGGTTGGCGATCCTTCAGGTTCGCGCGTTCGAGCGGATCGTCGACAACATTGAAGAGAAAAGTGTTACCGGCGATTTTCAGCCACTTCATATCGCCCTCGCGAATGGCACGCTGCTGATTGGCCCTGTAACGCCAGAAGAGAGTACGGGGAACGGGAGTGGCATCTGTGGTCAGCGTTGGGAGCAGGCTCATGCCGTCGGTCGGATATTTTGGATCGGGCTCACTTCCAGCGGCGGCCAGCAGCGTGGGCAACCAGTCCATACCGATTGCTACCTGCTGAGATGTCTTGCCGGCGGGGACGCGATCTGGCCAGCGAACGATCGCTGGAATTCTCAATCCACCTTCGAGCAGTTCGGTCTTCTTGCCTGTGAATGGCCAGGTCTCAGCGAAGCGCTCACCACCGTTGTCGCTGGTGAAAATCACAATCGTGTTCGAAGCAATTTTTATGGCGCCGAGTGCGTCCATCACACGTCCGATTTGCAGATCCATCTGCCGGACCATTCCGGCATAGGTTTTTTGCGAACCACCATCGAGGTGATACAGCGACTTGATTCGTCGCGCTTCAACTTCATCACCTGGCGCCTCCCAGGGCCAGTGCGGAGCATTGAAGTGCAAACTTAGGAAGAGTGGGGCAGGCTGTTGTACGTAGGTCTTGATAAGCTCTATAGCTTTGTCGCCCAATAGGTCCGTCAAATACCCAACTTGATGGATCTTGGCGTCGTCATCCCAGAGATCTTCGTCGGCAGCATTTCCCGTCCCATCTTTGTGGGTGAAATAATCGAGCGCGCCGCCGCGAAATCCCCAAAAGTGATCGTAGCCGCTTCTTAGCGGGCTGTAGTCGGGAAGCCATCCGAGGTGCCACTTTCCCACCAGCGCAGTGTTATATCCCGCTTTTTTCAAAAGAGACGGCAATGTCGGATGCTCAGGCGGCAATCCTACTTTTTGCGCGGCGCTGCCGAGCGGCTCCTGAAGTCCAACCGCCAAGCGGTATTGATAGCGACCGGTGATGATCGCGGTGCGGCTCGCCGTACATACGGGCGAGTTGGCATACGCCTGCAAAAACCTCATTCCCTCTTTTGCGAGACGATCCAGATTTGGAGTTTCGAAGTCGGGCCTGCCGTAACAGGAAAGGTCGGCGTAACCGAGATCGTCGGCAACGATGAAAACAATGTTCGGCTTTCGTCTGGCGGCTTGATCCGACCGTGTCCCGGAAAGCAAAGCCGCCGGGGCAACTGCCGCAGCCGCGAGAAACTGTCGTCGCGAGATTGGGCTCATCGATTACTCCACTGAGAGCAGAAGATATTCGGAATTGGCGAGGAAACTAATCGCTATTGAGGGTGGTGTCAATCGGTAGTGCTTGAGGGTCAGGAAATCGGGTTTGCACAGCCTCAGCGGTCGGCTCCGCTGTTTCTGGTCAGTACCTGACTCTCCTCCGCGGGCAGGAAGCGGACGGTGATTGCGTCGGGTCCTAATACCGTAAATATCATGTGGGTCTCGACCTCCACCGGCTGCCCGTTCAGCAAATACGGCTGGTAACGCCATTGCTTGACGGTCTGTGAAATCGCACTCGCCAAACTCAGAGTCTGTCCGGGAACCTGCACATCATCAACTGTGCCATTCATGCTGACTAGCGCCTTCACCAGGATGTCTTTCTTCTGGTCAGTGGAGATTCCTGAACTGGGAAGAGAAGGGTAGATGACACGGCGCGGAGCGAGAAAAACGCGGAGGCGGGAGCTCTGGGGGCCAGGTTTGGCATCTGACACCGCTCCATCCGCCCTCACGGGCTGGGGAGTAGGAGTGATAGCTTCAAGTTTCTTTGAAACCGTGGAGGCCGCTTGTGGAGAGACTTGCAGCGCTGCGAGAGTGACTGGTTTCTTAGGAAGAGTCTCTGGTGTAAGTATTGGTGTAGTCACCACAATCGGCTGACTTCCTGTCACGGTACTAGCCTGCTCCGGCGCGACGGGCTGCGTCGAAGGCGCGCTGATGGAAGGAGACTGTTTGCCGTGATTGATCCACAGGCGCTGCGCTACCGCGCCGCTAATTATGACGAGGGACACTAAGGCCAGAGTCAGCACCAGGGAATATCTGGCGTGGCTTCGGGTTCGCCGGCTGGCGGAGATGGCGATGGTTTCGGCGGCGTGTCGAGCGATGGCACGCGGAAGCTTCGCTATCGAACTCACCCTTCTTGGCGACATATGCGAGACGCCCACCGCAGGCTGCGTCTCTACCGTTTGTTGGTATGGGACGATCACCGGGCTGGGCGGCTTGCGCGCGTGCAAGGCAGGGAACTCCGCTCTTCCAATCACTACTGCTGGATCAATTCCTTTACCTTCGTCGGTGCGCGCTGTATCCGACAGCCTCTCCAGGATCCGGCGCTGCCGTTGGTTCAGTATGCGCACGGAAAGACGGCGAAAGTTGCGGAAGGTCCAAAGCAGGTAGGCGCGCTGCAAGAATGACGGATCCGCATAGCGGCAGTCGTCGCCGGCGGCGATCTCAACGACACCACGGCGCAGCTTCGCCAACACTCTCACGGGAACGACCTTGCTGGGGAGGGAGGGCTAGAATTCTAGCAAAAATGCTGGTTCCTAGTGATTTCTTGAGATTGCTGCAACTTCACCCAGCGGCTACCGCCGCCCGTACTGACTCAGGTGCTCTCGAGACATATCTGAACAAAGTTCCTTACCAGAGCGGATTCGTGCAGTCTGTGCCAAGCGACGCCTACGTCCCATTCAGCTTCGCGGCTGCGAATTTCGCCGAACCTCACGCCGGTCACGTGCATTTCCTTTGCTGAGCGCGGCACTAGAGAGACGCCCATTCCGGCTCGCACCAGGTTGAGGAGTGTGAACGTATCGCGCGCTTCCTGCACGATGCGCGGGCTGAAGCCTGCGCTTCCGCATAGCCGAATGCAGTGATCGTAGTAGGTGGTCGATACTTCACGGCCGATCATGATGAAGGGCTGGTGGCGAATCCTCTCCAGCGTAAGCATGCCGCGGAAACTGCTGGAGACGGCGATCGTCAATTGCTCCTTGAGAACCTTCTTCACCACCAGCTGAGGGTGACGAATGGGGAGGCGAAGAAATCCCACGTCTACTTCGCCCGCGAGCAGCGCATCGATTTGTCCAGGCGTGGACATGTCGCCTATCTGGATCTCGACTCGCGGATGCGCTTCGCGAAATTTCCTCAGAGCAGGCGGCACGAGGCTATGAACGGTCGCGATGCCAACCGCGATCCGGAGCTTTCCCGCCTCACCACGAACTGCGGCCCGGGCGGCTTCAAATAGCGAGTCCAGGTCGCGGAGAACACGGCGACCTTCGCCGTAGAGCAGCGATCCGGCGGGGGTGAGACGAACGTCGCGGCGATTGCGCACGAGCAGAGGACCACCGACTTTCTCTTCCAAACCTTTGATCTGCTTGCTCAGCGCCGGCTGCGAGATGTGCAGGAGATTCGCGGAGCGGCCAAAGTGCAACTGTTCAGCTAACACCAGAAAAGACCGGAGTTCTCGATCTTCGAGGCTCATAACCATTAGTTATCACAGGCGGCATGAAGTTTCATTGGAATAATCGTTCCAAAAGAGACTCTAATTGTTAGTTGAGATGTCTACTGAGGTGAGTCGAGCATGAGCGTTACGGGCGTCATTGGATTTATCGGCACAGTTGCAGCGTTGTGCACAACAGGAGCGTTCGTTCCACAAATCCTGAAGATCAGGAAGCAAGGCGGGAAGGACGTCTCAGTCTCGATGCTCGTCGTGTATCTGGTTGGCGTGCTGTTATGGCTGATCTACGGGCTGATGTTTCACGCCCGCGCTGTAATTTGGGCAAACGTAGTCGCGACGATTTTGGTAAGCATTGCGCTAGTTCTCAAACTTACGTGGAGAGAGAACGCGGCTAACCATCGTTGGAGCGGCCGTCGTTTGCGAATTGCCGTGGATATGGATGAGGTAATAGCCGACGCCCTGACACGACACCTCAGCCTCTATAACGGCGCGACAGGCGAGAACCTCACTCCCGAGTTGATTCGGGAGGTGGGACTGGAAGCGGCGGTACCGCCGAAACATCGCGCCGTTTTTGAGGGTCTACCGCACGAGGATGGATTTTTCGACAATCTCGAGGTCATCCCGAACAGCCAACGCTCTCTCCAGATGTTGTCGTCAGAGTTCGATATTTTTATTACTACCGCAGCTATGGAAGTGCCGCGATCTTTTGACGCGAAGTTCCGCTGGCTGCGCGAGCATTTTCCATTTATTCCCACGAGCAACATCGTGTTCTGCGGCGACAAGGAGATCATTGACGCCGATTACCTCATCGATGACCGCTCGCGTCATTTCGCCCGCTTCCGCGGAACCGGAATTCTTTTCACCGCTCCTCATAATGCCCGGGAAGGTGCCAGGCTTCGTGCCAACGATTGGGATGAGGTGTTGGGGATGTTGATGAAGAAGCCCGCAGCACTCGGCATTCAGCACTCGGCCCAAATCAACATCAATACCGAAGAACAGGAGCTGGCGGTCAGCAATTAGAAGCGGAGTCAACGCGATTTGCGGGCTCGCACTTCGGTTTCCAAGTAATCGTTGAGATGAGCTTGAACTTCGCCAAGCGCATGATGGTTGCGTTCGAGCCGGCTAATCATAAGCGCTCCCTCTAGTGAAGAGATGATGAGAGTCGCCACTTTCTTCGGCGACGTGCTTTTTCGAATCTCGCCCTTCTTAATGCCGGCCGCAGCGATCGTACTTAATCGGCTTTGCCATTGACGCAGGGCCTGGAGCGCGCGTTCCCGCATCAACGGACTGCCGTCGTCGGCTTCGACCGCGGTGTTCAGTAGTGGACACCCTCCGGGTACGGGGGAACGCCGCTCGACAAAGTTCGTTACGAACCGCTTCAGCCGCTCGACGCTGTTGGGAACCGAGTCCAGGTCATGCATCCGGGCATCAGTAGCAGCCTGCCAGGCATAATCGAAGGCCTCGGCAGCCACCTCGTCCTTGCTCGAGAAGTGGCGATAAATCCCACCCTTTTCCAGGCCGGTGGCCTCCATCAAATCGGCCATTGAGCTGCCGGCAAAACCCTGCTTGTTAAACAAAGCTGCCGCCTCCTTAACGATTCTTTGCCTGGTTTCGTCGCCCTTAGACATAACTGACCCTTTTCTTCAGATGCGAATTGGGACCGAATGGTCCCTTTTATTGTAGTCTATCAAAAATTCAATTGCGACCAACTGGTCGCATAGGGCATCCATCTCCGGGACGAGTAAGACCATGGCCGCTCCCGCAGCGCAAATCAGTTTCGAAACGATTCCGCCTCCGCAGCAACGCACCGTAAATCCCTGGATCATCGCGATTACCGTGACGTTGGCTACGTTCATGGAGTTGCTCGACACTGCGATCGCCAACGTGTCGTTGCCGCACATCGCCGGCGGACTTGCCACCAGCTATGACGAAAGCACGTGGGTCCTCACCAGCTATCTCGTATCCAATGCGGTTGTATTACCGCTTAGTGCCTGGTTGAGCCGCGTGTTTGGCCGCAAGAACTACTACATGGCTTGCGTGGCGATGTTTACGGTGAGTTCGCTGATGTGCGGCCTGGCGCCGAGTTTGGGATTGCTGATCTTCTTCAGAGTTCTGCAGGGAATCGGCGGCGGCGGGCTCGCGCCGGTTGAGCAGGCGATTCTCGTGGATACCTTCCCCGCTAGCAAGCGCGCCGCAGCGTTTGCCCTCTACAGCATGGCAATTGTCACTGCGCCGGCAATCGGTCCTCCCCTGGGAGGCTGGATCACCGACAGCTTTTCGTGGCGCTGGGTGTTCTTCATCAACGTTCCGATTGGAATCGTGTCGCTGCTTCTCAGCAGCCGCATCATTTCTGATCCACCGGAGTTCAAGCGGGAAGTCGAGGCCGCGCGAAAAGCCGGCAAGCTGAAAATCGATTACGTCGGGATTTCACTCATTGCCATCGGATTTGCGTTCCTCGAGGTGGTCCTCGATCGCGGCCAGAGAGAAGATTGGTTTGAAAGCCGTTTCATCGTGACATTCTTCACCATAGCGATTGCTGCGCTGGTCTTCGCCATCTTCTGGGAGTTGCGTCATCCAGATCCGGTCGTCGAAATCAGTTTGCTCAAAGAGCGCAATTTCGCGATCGCCAACATCTACTACTTTCTCTTTGGATTTGTCCTTTTCGGCTCGACCGTACTCATCCCGCAGATGCTGCAGTCTCTCTACGGATACACCGCCACCGATGCTGGATTGGTACTCGGGCCGGGAGCAATGGTGATCGTGATCATGGCTCCGGTAGTGGTTAAGCTCGTCGAGCGTATCCCTGTTTCCTGGCTGATCGGTTTGGGATTCACGATCCTCGGCGGCGCCATGTGGTACTACGCGAGCTTCAATCTCGCGACCGATTACGCGCATGAATCACTGGCTCGGATAGTCCAGGGATTCGGCATAGCGCTGCTATTTGTACCGACCAGCCAGTTGGCATATTCGTACTTGCCCAAGAGCAAGAACAATAAGGCGTCAAGTTTGACCAACCTGTTTCGCAATCAGGGCGGCAGCTTCGGCATTGCCTTTGTGACGACCATTCTGGAACGGCGGACTCAGTTTCATCGCACTGTCATCGCGTCGCACGTCACCAGTTCGGACCTCAGCCTGAAGGCCACTCTCAGCGGTCTTACGAGCCAGCTCATGCAGCACGGCCTCTCTGCCGCCGACGCCGCATCGCACGCTCTCGCTCAGGTGGAGGCGTTGATCCAACGTCAGGCTGCAATCTATGCGTTTCTTGATTGCTTCTGGCTGCTCGGCGTCGTCGCATTTTGCGGGCCTGTGCTGGCTCTCTTCATCCGCAAGTTTAGACAGGGTGGGGGTGGGGCGACCCATTAAGGCGGTAGCGGCGGCGGTAGCCGCTGGGTCAGTGCTCCTGTGTTTCATGGCATCACGCACTCATAGTGCGCGCCCAGCGGCTCCCGCCGCCGCTACCGCCCTCTCAGCCTGCCGCCTCATTCTTGACACCCCCACTTAACAATCCTTATTCTTAAGTTTTGCCCTGCTGGTCGTATTCTGTGCTGTGGGCTCCTGCGCGAGCCGGCAACCTGCGTGGAGTCGGAAGTCCGACGTTTCGGAACGCCTTCCACGAAGATCGAAAAGCCTAGGGTGAGCTGGCGATGTTCATCAGTCTTCAAGAGCTGGAAGTAAGAGAAGTCGAGTTCTCTCAGCAACTTGCACCGGGAACGGTCGATTTGCTGCCGGACCTTCGGCAATCTGGTGTCCTCAAAACCAAGGGGCGGGCGGAGCTGCTGGCTGAGCATCGCGGCGGCAAGAATATCGTCAAGGACATCCGCGTTCTGGGCGATTTTTCGACCGAGGTTGAGGCTCGCTGCGCGCGTTGTGTCGAACCGGTTCCGACCAAAGTTGGAGGCGACTTCGATCTGCTCTATCGCCCGCTGGGAGTCGATGCTGGCAAGGACGAGCGCTCCATCTCTGAGGCTGAGACCGAGATCGGGTACTACTCAGGCAACGGCATTGAGCTCGAAGACGTTCTGCGCGAGCAGGTTCTTCTGGCACTACCGGCGAAGATCGTTTGCCGCGAGAGCTGCCGCGGGCTCTGTCCCAGATGCGGAAAGAATTTGAATGTCGAGTCATGCGACTGCGAAGAACAGTCGCCTGATCCGCGGTGGGCCGCGCTGGCCGACCTCAAGAACAAGTTGAAATAAATTCTGTGCGTGCCCGCCTCGCGGATACGCCGAAGTAAGGAAACGATTCAATGCCTAATCCAAAACGGCGGCACTCCAAAGCTCGTACCGGACGTCGCCGCGCTCACGACTTTCTCACACCGCACTCACTCTCAGAGTGTCCCAACTGTCACGAGAAGAAGATGCCGCACCGTGCGTGTCCCAAATGTGGACACTACAAGGGCCGCGAGGTTCTCGACACCGAAAAGGCCAGCTAGGTTACAATCGCCCTTCCGCGAATGCCAACCATAATCGCAGTCGATGCGATGGGCTCCGACCGGGCTCCCAAGCCCGAAGTGGAAGGGGCGATTCTCGCCTGTCGTCATTACGACGTTCAAGTGCTCCTCGTCGGCCGCGAAGCCGAGATTCGCGAAGAGCTCAAGCGCGAGATCGAGAAGCATCCCACCGTCAAGAATTTGCCGATCGATGTAGTTCACGCCACGGAAGTGATCGGCATGGGTGAGAAGGCGGCCACAGCTGTGCGCAGCAAGCGTGATTCTTCCATGCGGGTGGGACTGCGACTGGTGCGCGAAGGGCGCGCCGCGGGATTCGTTACCGCCGGCAACACCGGGGCCGCGATGGCTACAGCCAAGATGGTGCTCGGAGCTCTGCCTGGCGTTGATCGTCCGGCGCTCGCCGCGGTGTTTCCCACCTCGGCAGGCAAAGCCGCCATCCTTCTCGATGTCGGCGCCAATGTCGATTGCAAGCCACATAACCTCGAGCAATTCGCGGTCATGGGCGAAATCTACTCGCGCAGTATCTTTGGCACACACCGGCCCAGAGTGGGACTGCTTTCCATCGGCGAAGAGGAAGGTAAAGGCAACGACCTTACGCGCGAAGCTTATGGACTCCTGCGGCAGCTGCCGCTGAACTTCGCCGGCAATGTGGAAGGACGCGACCTCTATAACGGCACAGTCGATGTCATCGTCTGCGACGGATTCATCGGCAACGTGGCGTTGAAGGTCTCGGAAGGCCTGGTCTCAACCGTGCGCTTTCTGTTGAAAGAATCGCTGAAATCGACAATCAGCTCCCAGGTTGGTTTCCTGCTCTCCCGCCGCGCCTTCGAAGATTTCAAGAAGCGCCTGGACTACGCCGAATATGGCGGCGCTCCTCTTTTGGGAATCAAGGGTATCTGCATCGTTGGACACGGGTCATCGAATTCCAACGCGTTGAAGAACGCCATCCGCGTAGCCGCACAATCCGCGGAAACGAAGATCAACGACAAGATCGAAAAAGGCCTGAGCTCGCAGCGTCCCCGTCGCGAGCCCCTCCCGAGTCAGCCATTGGGAGCCGGCAGCGCTCCCGTTTAAGACTGTTTCTCTACAATTCACTTCTTGGGTGTGATGTCACTCACCGGTAGATCCCAGTGAGCCAGGAGAATCTCGAAGCGTCTGGCTTCTTCGCGCTTATAGGTCACCTGATCCGGCCAAAGCTGCTTGATATCTGATTCATCGTCGGGATCCGACGTGGTGGCCACCGTAGAGTTCTTGAACTTGATGGTTACGCGATAATCCCAGCGTGCATCCTCGGTCATGTGGTTGGCTGGAGTTTCAATTTTCACTGAGACCATCCGACCTTTTTCAACACTCTTCTTGAGCAATGGATAGTGATTTTTCAGGAAAAGATCGAGGAACTCCTGCTGGTGTCCCCATTGCACTTTGTAGTAGTACTCCATGGTGTACGGCTGGTTAGCTCCGCCTTGGGGCGGAGCACCTTGGGTGAGCGCGGGAAGCGCGAGCACTGCAAACAAGAATGCAATGAGCGAATTCTTCATCGATCCTCCGGTTGTGAGTGCATTGAATTCTAACGCGGACATACATGTTCACTTGCACTGACGCGGAACTCGAAGCCCTGCTGGATCCGGCGCAGGTGATCGCCGCAATCCGTGCAGCATTTGCCGGCGGCTTCGAGAAAGTCAGCATGCCTCAGCGCTTACATCTAGAGACGGAGACGGGCACGCTGCTCATCATGCCGTGTGCCACTGCGGACGACGATGTCTTTGGGCTCAAGATTGTTAGCGTAAGTCGTAAATCTCGTCCGGAAGGGCGTGTGAGAGCTTCCTACATGCTGCTCGACGCGAAGACGAGCAGGACCATCGCCGTTCTCGAGGCAAACTATTTGACTGACCTCAGGACGGCAGCAACCACCGTGATTGCTAGCGAAATACTTGTGCGACCGGATGCGGTCACACTTGGCGTCTTCGGCACCGGACGCCAGGCTGAGGCACACCTGACGATGCTGTCGCTTTTGAGAAGGTTCCGGCGAATCCTGGTATCTGGAACAAGCGCGACAAAGACGGATGCTTTCGCGCAACGCATGCAGGAGCAATGCGGATGCGACATTGAAGCTACGGATGCCGAAACCTGTGCAGCCAGCTCAGATGTAATTTGCACTTGCACCAGTTCGGCTCAGCCGTTGTTTCGTGGAGACCTCATTCGACCGGGCACGCATTTGAACTTAATAGGAACATTTCAGGCTCACGCACGCGAAGTCGATTCTGTCCTCATCCGGAGCGCACGCGTTTTCGTCGACACGTATGAGGCAGCCTTGGCCGAGGCGGGAGACATCCTCCTGCCGCTGCGCGCCGCAGAGATTGGGCGCGAGCACGTGTTGGGTGATCTGCATGAACTAGTAACCGGTGAGAAGCTTGGCCGCGCCAGCTCCGAAGACATAACGGTCTTCAAGAGTGTTGGTTGTGCTCTGGAGGATCTGGTCACCGCTAAGCTCGCTTTGCGAGCAATCGAGAGCCGCGCTGAGGCGACTGAAGAGAGCGCGACTTCATGAGAGCAGGCAACACCGATTTCGTGGTTATAGGCGCGGGAGTATTCGGCGTCTGGACGGCGCATGCGCTGCGCAGCCAAGGTCACTCCGTTATGCTGATTGATGCGCATGGTGCGGGGAACAATCGCTCAAGCTCGGGCGACGAATCTCGCATCATTCGCATGGGATATGGCGCAGACGCGCTATACACTCGCTGGGCTACCCGCTCGCTTCGACGTTGGAGGGCATTGTTTCATGCAACCGGCCAAACCCTGTTCGTAAATACAGGCGTCTTGTGGCTCAGCTCGGAGTTGGATCGCTACACTCAAGACCTCTTACGCACGCTTGCGACAGAAGGCATCCCGTACGAAGAGCTCTCGACAAGCGAGCTAACCGCCCGATTTCCGCAGATCAATGTCGATGACGTCGCGTTCGGAATCCTCGAGCCGGAAAGCGGTGTCCTGCTAGCACGTCGTGCAGTGCAGGCCGTGCTCGACGACGCGATTCGATTGGGCGTGCAATATGCGATCGACGCTGTGGCTCCACTCCAATCCGCCAACGGGAATCTTGCGCATGTCCGAACCAGAAGCGGAGAGGACATTAGCGGAGGAACATTCGTGTTTTCGTGCGGTGCATGGCTGCCACAACTCTTTCCTGAGCTTTTGGGAAGCCGGATTTTTCCTACGCGGCAGGAAGTGTTCTATTTCGGGACGCCGCCTGGAGCCCGCGGATTCAAGCCGCCGCGGATGCCAGTCTGGTTACACCATCAAGATGACATGTACGGACTGCCTGACATCGAAAATCGCGGGATAAAAGTTGCCAGCGACCGGCACGGGGAGCCCTTCGATCCTGAAACGGGCGATCGCACAGTCAGCGAAAGCGGAGAGCAAGAAGTTCGGGCGTATCTTTGTCACAGATTCCCATGGCTCAAACGTGCGCCCTTAACTGAAACTCGCGTGTGCCAATACGAGAACACGTCGAATGGCGATTTTCTAATTGATCGCCATCCTGACATTGAGAACGTCTGGCTTGTCGGAGGAGGCTCCGGGCATGGATTCAAACACGGGCCGGCCGTCGGGGAATATTTAGTGGGAAGAATTCTCGAGACGACTCCTCCAGAGACTCGTTTTTTACTCATGCGAAAGCGGTTGGTGCAGCAAAGAACGGTCTATTGAAAATCAATCGCAGGAGTTCGCGGAGAAGCGGTTAATAGTCTAGCTTCATAGGCAGGCGATGCATCACGGCTTGCTCCGCCAGACCCATCAGAACCGACATTCCGAAGCGGGCCGACACCTCGAATGGAGCATTCTTTGGTCCGCCGTCCAGCTTCCATTGCTTGAAGTCTTCAGGCGTGCCTCTTAAGGTTATTCCGTTCAACTCCCGAAGCTGGCTGAGAAGAGTGGTGCTCCATCCCATCCAGAGCTCTTTGCCGGTGATGTATCCGGCTTTGAAGACGAATTGGTTGTCGCCCGGTAGCCAGAGTTCAGGGAACAGAACCTGTGAGTACTTCGTCTTGAAGCCTTCCGCAGTAGATTTGCGATAGGCTTCGTCCTTATTGAGATCTTCCGGCACAACATCTGGCAACCTCACTTCCGGATGCTCATCGTGGGCGGCCAGCAGCGCAACGGCGGAATAACAATCCCAAGCTGGCTTTTCTGTGAAGTACTCCGAGGAGTTATCTTCCATCCACCGCAGTGGCTGCTTGAGAGCTTCCGCGAGGCCCGACTGCCAGGCAACGACAGCTTCACGAATTTGATCGGCGGAGAGTCTTGGCGAGCTGTCGGTCGAAGGTGGTCGAACGATCTGGCACTTCAGGCCGTTGATTCGAGCGTACTGTTGTACAACCGTTTCCCAATTGCCGGTGTGATAGCGCGTGAGTGGACCGACATAGATGTCGAGGCCCATCGCTTATCTTTTCGCGGAAAGAATGCCCAGGACGTCGCGTAGGCCTTGCTTGATGCTACGCAGATCGGTGCCGTTCGAAACGGGGACGGCGAATGGCAAAGCAGTCTGTGAGCGGTCCCGCTTGGATTCTGATTTGATGAATTGGCGGGCGCCGTTAATCGTGTACCCCTCCTCGTAGAGAAGCTTTTTTACGCGGACGATGTTCTCGACGTCCTTGCGGCGATAGAGGCGTTGTCCGGTATTGCTCTTGTTGGGCTTGAGTTGAGGAAACTCGGTCTCCCAGAAGCGGAGTACATAAGCAGGCAGTGAGCAGAGCTTCGATACTTCGCCGATGCGAAAGAAAAGCTTCTCAGGGATGACGATCTCTTCCCCTGGCTTTCGCTTCGTTCGGGAGATTGCCGCCCTTGTACCCACGAGCGCATAGTATGTCGCGACCGAGGGAAAGGTCAACCAAAACTGAAAGGGATTTTCACCACGGAGGCACGGAGGCACGGAGAAAAAACAATCCACTGGAAGGAACCACTTTCGACTAGAACCGCGTGATTAGCGACAGCCCACTATTCTCAAGTTTCTTGCGTTCATTGCATTTCTCCGTGCCTCCGTGTCTCCGTGGTGAATGGATCTTTCGCCACAAAATGAAAAAGGCCTTCGACGTTGCGAAGGCCGCAAATCAGTTTGCCTGGCAGCAGTTATTTCTTTTTCGCTGCTTTCTTCTTTGTGGCCTTCTTTTTCATTGGCATGGTTATGTTCCTCCTTGTGGAACGTTCTCCCTTGATTTTGGAGAAGCTGCGAAAGCTGCTCCGCTTATTGCGTGGCCCCACTAACTACCACAAGATATTGTGCTCACTCTTTTCGGATGTCAAGAAATATTCATAAAAGTTCCGGCTCTTATAATCGCGATTCACATGCCCGATCCGGTTGAACTCGAAATTTTTCGCGAGCTTTTTCACTCGATCGCAGAAGAGATGGGCGCCTCGTTGCGACGCAGCGCGTTTTCTCCGAACATTCGAGAGCGGCGCGATTACTCATGCGCAGTCTTCGATCGGAGTGCGCAAGTAATCGCGATGGGCGATCACATGCCGGTCCATCTTGGTTCGATGCCGATGTCGGTGCGAGCCGTGATCGAGCGCTTGGATCTTGGTCCCGGTGACGTCGCGATGGTGAACGATCCTTTCGCCGGCGGCACGCATTTGCCAGACATCACACTAGTGGCTCCTGTTCACATCTCTCCGCGAAAGTCTTTAACCAGGAAACCCGATTTCTACGTTGCCTCACGCGCGCATCATGCGGATGTCGGCGGAGCAGCGGCTGGATCAATGGGACTCTCGCGCGAGATCTATCAGGAAGGACTGCGTATTCCGCCTGTCTTTCTTGTTCGCGCGGGAGCGATGCAACAGGATGTTCTAGAGATGGTCCTGGCGAATGTTCGTACTCCAGAGGAGCGTGAGGGGGATTTGGGCGCGCAGATAGCTGCCTGCAACACTGGAGCGCGACGACTGCAGGAGGTCTGCGAGCGTTATGGCCTGGCGCGCGTGCGCCGCGCTACTGAGGAACTGCAGGACTATGCCGAGCAGATGACGCGATCGCTGCTCGAAGGCGTCCCTCCCGGCGTGTATTCGGCGGAGGACTTTCTCGATAACGATGGTATCAACGATCATCCGGTGCGTGTCGCTGTCAGCATTCGAATTGACAAGCATAAGCGCGGAAACTCACAGCCGCTGGTCACGGTTGACTTTGCTGGGAGCGATCCTCAAGTTGAAGGCAGCATCAACGCCGTCGAGGCGATCACCTACTCTGCATGCTTCTATGTATTTCGTTGCCTGCTGGCCGAAGATGTTCCGGCCGCGGCGGGCATCATGCGACCGATTCGCGTGATTGCACCGAAAGGAACTGTGGTGAATGCCGATCCTCCGGCGGCCGTGGCGGGAGGGAACGTCGAGATGTCGCAGCGCATCGTAGACACTTTGTTTCGCGCATTGGCGCAAGCTATGCCGGATCGTATTCCTGCTGCGTCTTCAGGAACAATGAACAACCTCACCATCGGTGGACTCTTCCCCAGCGACCATGCCCGTGCGGGCGAGCCGTTCGCATACTACGAGACCATCGCCGGCGGGATGGGCGCGCGTCCGACCCAAGACGGAATCTCGGGTGTACATACGCACATGACCAACTCACTGAACACTCCAGCTGAGGCGCTGGAGTATGCGTATCCATTTCGGGTAACGAAGTACTCGCTGCGGCCGAACAGTGGAGGAGTGGGAAGGCATCGAGGGGGCGACGGAATCGTACGCGAGCTGGAGTTGCGGTGTGAGGCCGAGGTCACCTTGCTCGCGGATCGGCGTCTGCGTGGTCCCTACGGGCTGGACGGCGGAAACGATGGGACGCCAGGACGAAATGTCATCATTCAGAGTGATGGCTCCGAGGCGCCGATTCCGGCGAAAGGAAGCGTTCGTCTCCGGCGCGGTGACCGGATTAGGATTGAATCGCCCGGCGGTGGAGGTTGGGGAAGGGCTTGATCCAGTTTGATAGCGAGGCGTGACTAATGACCAAAATTCGAACCGTTCGCGTCTTCTCAGCAGCGAAAGTAAATGCACTTCTGTATGGAATTCTGGGATTGCTCATCGCTCCCTTTCTGATGCTTGGGCCGGGACTTGCAATGATGGGCGGTGAAAAACGTTCTGGCGGATTCGGTGGGGTCATCGCCGTTGCTGCAATCGCTCCCATCTTTTATGGGTTGATCGGCTTCGTCGCCGGAGCAATCATGGCTTTTATCTACAACGCGATTTCACATTCGGTTGGTGGAATTGAAGTCGAACTTGATTTTCCACCCTCGCCAATCACGACTGTGCCTTCCTTGCCGGTCTCCGCGCCGCCAATCGCTGCGTCGAGCGAGCCTGCTCCACCAGTTCGCCCTGAATTCGAGTGATAAACTGAGAAGTTTGGCCACGCTGCTTTGACGACTATGAGTCAGCAGCTTCGAGACGCAGTCCGCCGCGGCGGATGTCTCTACCCTATGCCCTACGAAGGATCGTCGTCGCATGCCTGAAACAATGCAGGCCATCGTTAAGCCGCAGGCAGGACCCGGCTCAGAGTTGCGGGCGGTGCCACGGCCGGAGATTGGGCCCACAGATGTTCTCGTCAAGGTTCAAGTAGCCTCCATTTGCGGTACCGACCTGCACATTTACGAATGGGACGCGTGGGCACAGAAGCGCATCCATCCTCCGCTGGTTCCCGGACACGAGTTCTGCGGGACCGTCGCCGCGATAGGCCGCGAAGTCACGAGCGTGAAAGAAGGCGACTTCGTCTCGGCGGAGATGCACGTAAACTGCGGCAAGTGTTTGCAATGCCGCACTGGCGAAGCGCACATCTGCCAGAACGTGAAGATTATTGGCGTCGATGCTGATGGCGCGTTCGCGGATTACGTAAAGATTCCCGAATCGAATATTTGGAAACTCGATCCGTCTATTCCTGCCGACTATGCCTCGATCCTCGATCCGCTGGGGAATGCTGTGCATACGGTTCTCGCCGGCGAGATTGCAGCCAAGACCGTCGCGGTGATTGGCTGTGGTCCCATCGGGCTGTTCTCCATTGCCGTTGCGCGAGCGGTTGGAGCTTCACAAGTGTTTGCACTCGAAGTGAATGAGCATCGCCGAAAGTTAGCGAAGGCGATGAAGGCTGACCATGTGTGCGATCCGAGCAAAGGTAACGTGAAGCAGTTTGTTCTGGAGCGCACCGACGGAACCGGTGTGGACGTAGTGCTCGAGATGTCGGGACATCCAGATGGCATCAAAACGGGATTCGATATTTTGCGTCTTGGCGGCCGTGTCTCGTTGCTTGGGATTCCTTCAGTTCCGATCAAAATGAATTTCGCTGAAGATCTGATCTTTAAGGGCGCAATCGTGCAGGGCATCAATGGCCGCCTCATGTACAAGACCTGGTACCAGATGCAGGCTCTGCTCAAGGCCGGCAAGCTCGATCTTTCTCCGGTGATCACCGACCGCATGCCTCTGAAAGACTTCAGCAAAGGTATGGAGCGTTTGAAGACCGGTGAGGCGAGCAAGATATTGCTCTATCCGAATGGGATGGAAAGATAACCCCTCCAAACTACAGAGGACACAGAGAGCAGAGAGGGGGTTGAGGGTCGGCTGGGACTTATGTTCATTTTCCTCTGTGTTCTCCGTGTCCTCTGTGGTTAGTTGAACCACCGTTCATGACATCAGCTGCCCCATTCAAGAAGATCCTTATCGCGAATCGCGGCGAGATCGCGGTGCGTGTTATTCGCGCGTGCCGCGAGATGGGCATTCTTTCGGTTGCCGTTTTTTCCGATGTTGATCGTGCTGCGCTGCACGTGATAAAGGCTGATGAGGCTTATCACATCGGTCCTGCTGCTGCCGCCGAATCCTATTTGAATATTCAGCGGATTCTCGATGTCGCCAAACGAAGCGGCGCCGACGCCATCCATCCTGGCTACGGATTTCTTTCCGAGAACGCGCAATTCGCCAAGGCTTGTGGCGAAGCTGGCGTTAAGTTCATCGGACCCTCACCGGCCGCCATGGAGGCAATGGGATCGAAGACGCGTGCACGCGAAGCTGCCGATCGTGCCGGGCTCCCGCGTGTTCCCGGTTCGGTACGCGCGCTGGAGTCCGTGGCAGAAGCAGAAAATGTGGCAGCGTCGGTTGGGTATCCCGTGATGCTTAAGGCGGCGGCTGGCGGAGGGGGCAAGGGAATGCGTCGCGTTAACAAGCGCGACGAGTTGGCCTCGGCGTTCAGCGCCGCGCAGAGCGAGGCTCTACGGGCCTTTGGCAACAGCGATGTGTACATCGAGAAGCTGATTGTCCAGCCTCGTCACATAGAAATTCAGGTGCTCGGCGACGAGCACGGCAATCTTATGTATCTCGGCGAACGCGAGTGCTCGGTACAACGGAGGCATCAGAAGGTAATCGAGGAAGCGCCGTCTCCGGTTGTTGATGGAGCCATGCGTCAAGCCATGGGTGAGACCGCAGTGGCCCTGGCGCGAGCCGCTGGATACTACAACGCGGGGACCGTCGAGTTTCTGGTTGACCAGAACATGAATTTCTACTTCCTGGAGATGAACACCCGTCTGCAAGTGGAACATCCGGTGACGGAGCTAGTGACGGGACTCGATCTCGTGCATTTGCAGATCTTGATAGCCGCAGGAGCGAAGCTTCCGTTCGCGCAGAGCGATCTGCAGCTTCGCGGACACGCTATCGAAGTGCGAGTCTACGCAGAAGATCCGGACAACAACTTCTTTCCCTCACCTGGGAAGATCATGCGCTTGCTTACACCCTCTGGTCCAGGAATTCGCGAGGACAGTGGCATCTACGAAGGCTGGACAGTGCCGCTAGACTATGATCCGATGCTGGCAAAACTCATCGCGTATGCTCCAACACGCGAACAAGCAATTCGCCGCCTGCGACGCGCTCTGGATGAATATTTCGTTGGAGGGATAGCCACTAATCTGGGACTCTTTCGAGAGATCCTCGATGATAGCGAGTTCGTCTCCGCAAAGATCGACACTGGTTACCTCGATCGCCTCATCCCAGCTCGCACCGCATCGGTATCTCCGATGAACGATACAGGGGAGAGAGTGGCTGCAATCGCTGCCGCGCTAATGCAATCAGCCCAGAATGGCAAGGCGTTGTCTACGAATAACGGGGTGAACGGCGGCAGCCACTCTCCGAGCGATCGGTGGAAGCGCGTTGCGCGCCAGGAGGCGCTGCGCAAGAGATGACCTTCGATGTGACGGTCAACGGCCGCGATTACCGCGTCGAACTGGAACAAGCAGAGACTGGAAGCTGGGCGGCCCGCGTAAACGGCGAGCAGGTTGCAGTCAACGCCGCGAATACTGCCGCTGGAGTGCTGTCCGTGCTGATCGGGAGCGAGTCTTACGAGATTGTTGCCAATGCTGCTCAGCAGCAGATTGCGATTGGAGGCGTTCGTTATTCAGTTGAAGTTCGCGATCCGCGATCCTGGCGTACACGCCGCGCGCGTGCCGGCGGTCAGGATGGGGCAAAGAAAATCACAGCTCCCATGCCAGGGAAGGTTGTCCGCATCATCGCCCAACCGGGCACCGAGGTGGAACAAGGCTCAGGCGTCATCGTGATCGAAGCAATGAAGATGCAGAATGAGCTCAAATCGCCGAAGAAAGGTATGGTTGTGAAGATCCTTGCCGCCGTGGGAGCGTCGGTCAATGCGGGAGATGTGTTGGCGGTAATTGAATAAGAACCGCACGCGAATTTGGAACCGATTCCCCTTGAGGTCAGCGCGTCGTTGTCCGATCCGGCTTCTGCTTTGTTCCTCCTGAATGATCTCGAAGCCAAAAACGCGACAAGAGCTGCTATAAGGCACATCACCGGAATCACAAAGATGTCGATCCTGATGTTGTAACGGGCAGGCACGGTGGCAACGCAACACCATCCAAGCAGCCAATTAGCACCCACGATAAAGATCGGGTGAAGAAACAGCTTCGGCCGGTAATGTGTTCCCTGGTAACCGCGCCTTATCCCATCGTAGAGTGCCTGGATCGATGCATAGAAAACTGCACCGAGGAAAGTTGCGAAAAACGCGGCGCAAACAACATCGTTGTTTTCCATGCTCCAGCTAACGAACCGTGCCCCAACTAGCGATTGCCACTTTCATCATGACAACTTTCAACTCAAATCTCTTCCCGGCTTCCGCTTTTGACACTGCGATAAGCAGCATCGAGCACCTGCTGGTTACGCAGTCCTTCGGTTCCCGGCGCCACGAATGGAATCCCTTGTTCTACGTGAAGCGCGAAAGCGTCCACCTGATCCGCATACGTTGTGTCGTTGGAGATGTGTTCGGTGGAGATCTCGCCGCCAATCGGTCTAGTGTGCAGTGCAATCGCGTGATCGACGGCCAGGGCATCTTCAGCTCCCACCAGTCCTCCGTCTCCCATAATCCATAGTGGGCTGCGGTATTCGCCTCGCGTGGAAACTGTTACAGCAGCAATCGGTCCTTTCTGGAACTCCAGCACCAACGTTGCCGCCGACTCTACCGCTCCTGATTCATTGTCGTAAAGAGCCCGAGCGAATACTGCACTGACTTCGTCCTGAAGGATGTATCGAAGAGCATCGATGCAGTGGACGCCAACGTCTCCCACAGGACCACCGCACGCCAGGCTCGGGTCTGAGATCCAGGTCCTGGCATGCTGGCGGGTGTAGTAGTGAAATTCCGAACGGGCGAGCAATGGCTTGCCGATCGTGCCTGCAGCGACAATCTCGCGAATCCGGTTGACACTCGGTTCAAAGCGAAAGTTTTGCGCAACGCCCAGCGGCACTCTGGCGCCTTCTGCAGCGGCAAGCATGCGCTCGCACTCCCCTGCATTCATCGCCATCGGTTTTTCGCACAGCACCGGTTTACGGTGCTCAAGCGCAACGAGAACGTGCTGAAGGTGTAGCGCGTCTGGCGATGCGACGAAAATTGCGTCGACGTCTGACGATGCGCAGAGAGCTTCCGGAGAATCGTAGACCTGAAGCGGGAATTGACTGTACTCATTTCTCGCTTCCTGCGCTTTTCGCTGATCTCGGCGCCAGAGACCGGTCACTGTGCAGTGCTTCGCCTGGGAAAACCCCGGCATAAGTCGCTTGACTGCGTGAAGGCCGAAGCCCAGGATTCCGTAGCGGATCACTTCACGTTCTTGAGCAGATCTTCGGCGTAATAGTTGGAGATCTTCGCCTCATTGTGCACGACGTCGTAGTAGGCAGCCTTCAGTAGCTGCTCGCAGCCGTCGCGCAGTTGTTCGCGGACGAATTGCTGCACGCGCGGATCGTTGAGTTCGCGTTGCCCTGCGGGTTCCTTCGAAATCAACCGAACGATGCTGTATCCGATGGTGCGTTTGCTGGCGCCGTCGACCATGGGAAGAGGATGACTCACCTCGCCCGGCTTGAGTTTTGAGACAGCAGCATAAATCTCGGGATTGGTGCGCAACTGCGATTCCGAGATCATGCCCATGTCGCCACCGTTTCCCGCAGTATCGGGCTGCTCGGAATAGTTCATCGCGACCTGGGAGAAGTCATCGCCGCTTTCAAGGCGGTTTTCGATCATCTGGATCTTCTTGCGAGCATCAGCCTCGTTTTGCGCTTTGTCGTTCTTGAGATTGCTCACCTGCTGCGCCGGCTGCGCCGTAACCACGATCTGCGCGAGATGATAACGCGGCTCGATCAGGTTGAACTGCGCCTTATTCGCGTTGTAGAAATCGGTGATCTCTTTGTCGCTGATGTTGATCTTCGAAGTAATTTCTTTGTTCAGGACCTTCTCGATGGTGAGATTCCGCCGCACGTCGCGCTTCAGATCGTCGAGCGACATGTGGCTGTCCTTCAGCTTCTGATCGAATTGTTCTTTGGTGTATGGAGCTTTCAGCTCGTTAAGCTTGCGATCAACTTCATCGTCCGTGGCGAGCAAGCCAAGCTTCTCCGCGCGCTGCATCATGATCTCCTGATCGATAAGCTGTTTCAGGATATTCAGCCGCAGGCTGTCTGCCTGTTCGCCAGTGGGCTTCTGAGGGGCGCTGGACGATTGGTTTTCGTAGTACTTGTCCACCTCAGCCCGGCTGATGTTGCGTCCGTTCACCTTCGCCAGAACGTCGGCGCCATGTTGCGAGCTGCCGCAGCCAGCGAGTATCGCGCAGAAAAAGAGGATTGGAAAGTAAGAATAGCCGCCAAACAATTTCAAAGGTCAAGCTCCACAGTACGCACATTCCATGGGACGAATGAGGGGAATTGTACAGAGGATTCGCGAATTGTGTAATTCGCGATCGCGTATGCGCTGGTGCGCGATTCCGCTATTTCGCGCAACGTTCCCGTACAAAATTTACCAGATTGCGTAAGTCTCTCAGCCCTATTGGTTGTTCGTCTTCGGCTCTGGACTTACTGAAGTTGCCGGGGACGAAGTGGCGGCAGATGATGTGGGAGCCGGAGGCGTCTGCCCGGCATCCTTCAAGGCCCGATCAATCACATTGCGTAGCTCAGCGTCTGGCACAGCCCCAAACAGCCGTTCGCCATTGACGAACAGGGTAGGAGTTGCATCCACCCCCAACTTGTCGCCCTCGGCCATTGAGGCTCGCACGGGCGCCTCATCCTGTTTCTTTACGCAGGCACTCAGTTGCGCAATGTCGACACCATGCTTCTTGCCGATGTCTTGAGTGATCTGGTCGAGCTTCTCGTACTCTTCCTTGATATCGCGCTTTTCGCCGTTGATAGTCTTCTGATTGGCATGAGCGTAGTCGGCGAACGCCCAATAGGCATCGTTATTCTGTGAAGCTAAGCAGTTCGCGTTGATAGCTGCGTGCATGGCCCAGGGATGAATCGCCGTGAGTGGATAATCCTTGTAAACGATCTTTACCTGATTGCCGTAGGTCTTAATCAGCTCAGGGAAGAGTGTCTGGTGCATCTTCGAGCAGAAAGGGCACTGGAAGTCGTCGTAGTTTACGATGACAACTTTGGCGTCCTTATTTCCGCGCTCCGGACGTCCATTCATGTTGATGGACTCCATTACGTCTTTGCTGATGTCAAGCTTTTGCCACTCGATGAGCGTCTTGTTGTCCTTGGAAACGAGGAAGTCGTGCGTGGTGCTGCGACCGTCTCGCGAAAGCGTGACGGGAACCTTGTCGTAGCCGGGAATTTCGCTGGCTTCCCGTTTGCCTACTGTGACGCCCAGCGTCGGTGGCAGGCTGAAGGTGCTCCGCACCTTCTGCTCAATCCTGCGGTTAACCGCAGCAGTGTCATCCGCGGGCTTGCTGGACTGCGCAGAACAGCCGAGCGTACATAACAGAGTAGAAACAAGAAGCAGTCGAAATTTCAACAACGAGAGTACCTCTGGAGTGGCAAGACGCCACTTCGATTATCTCACGCGAAAAAAACCCTAAAAGACACGTTCCTGGCGCCTGAGGTTACCAAAGGTCCCGATGTTGGCGAGACTAAACGCGAATCGATATTGGCTCTCGTTGCGCACTGGTCCCAACACAAAGCGGCGATATTCAAAGTTGAGCCCGCAGCAGTCCCAGTTGTAAGAGGTCTGAACGGCTGTGTACTGCAAAGAAGTAAGGTTCACGTCGTAGCCGACGTTCCCTGCCAGGCTGAGTCCGCGCCGCGAAGGGCTGCCGATCCCGGCAGTTGCGCGAAACTGGTTGAATTTCTCCACTGTCGGCGTTGAACTCGACAGGAAGACTTCACCCGGAGCGTGCAGCAGTGCATGGCTCCCGCCAACGAAGTAGTGTCCGACGTGATAGTCAAAAAAAACATCACTGGCATTAATGCGTCCCTTTTTAGGATCGTAATCGAGCAACCATTGCAGATCGGTATGCTGGCTGGTCCGAATGTGCAGCCTCGACGTCACGGGGGAGAATACCCTCGGTTCCGTTAAAAAAGCGATTCCTGAAAACTCGACTGTAGTCTCCAGAGCATTACGCACTCCCGGCACTAGCGCTCCGCCAAAGCGTGGATCGATGAAGTACTTTTGCGCGACCTCCCAACTCAGTAATTCTGTCGCAACATGAGAGCACGGCGTATTGGGATCGTTTTTCTCGCATTTTTGATTTCGGGGCTTGATGTAAATGCGGTTTGTGAGCCCATACTCGACTTCATTCGTATTGCTGACCAGGTCAGTGCTATCGAATCGGATTATGCCCAGGAAATTATTCACCCCTGTCACGTAGCGGTAGGTCATGCTTGGCTCGATGGTGTGCTTCAGCGGTTTCCCAAAAATCCCTTTCTCATAGATCTTTTCCAGCCGGGGCGGACGAACTTCCAGTTCGCCTTCGAAGTCTTTGCGGTTTAGAGGATCGTTAATCGTGGAGCCGATGTCCAAAGCGGTTTCCGGAGTTTTGTGCTGACTGTAAAAGGTGTCGCGGACTGCGACCGCCGGACGAAAGGTCCAGCCCCGAAGAAGCAACGGCAGAGCGAGCCGCGGATGGGCGTCGAGTCGGGCTACGAGGTTCGCTGAACTAAAAGTCGGACTGCGGCGAGAGAGCCCGGTAGCGGAGGCATCGAACCCGTAGAAGAAAGGCGTGCCAAAGAGTTGGCGGTCGACGGAAGAGGCATCGATGCTGGGCACGTGCAAGATGCTGAAAGAGTCCCCCTTAGTCGTGCTCTGAAAATTCTGGTAGCGCTGCGCGAGAATGCCGAGCGAGTAGCCATTGTCATTGCGGCTGGCGAACACGTCGGATTTGACTTCAGAATTGACAGCTGTGGTGAAGGTCTCGGCAAAGGCAACGCGAAAGAGATAACTGCTGAGGTATTCAACATTGGCCACAGCGCGCACGTTTTGAGGGAAGTACTGCTCTGCCTGGATCTTTACGTCCTCTCCACCCTGATCGACATGCGTCGGGCCCAAGCCTCGGTCGATCACACCGAAATAGGTGGCGGTTAGATGAGAGTTCTCGCTGGTGACCGCGCGGAAGTTCGCGTGTTCGGCGAACCCACGCTTGGAGAAATATTCAAGACCAAGGGTGGCGTCCATGCTCCGGTTAATCGCCCAGAAATAAGAGTCTCCGAGTATGGTTCCCTTTACTGATGATTGGCCTACGCTTGGTATCAGGAATCCCGACTGCCTTCCAAGGTGCTCGACGGGATGCTCAGCGAACGGCAGGTACACGACCGGAATGGTGCGTATGCGGAACGTCGACTGGTGCAGCTTGGCCAACCCTCCCACTTCAAAGTTGATGCGTTCGGCGGTGAACGTCCACTTTGGATGCGGTAGTTCGCACGACGTGATCGAACCGTGATGCACTACGAAAAGGTTTGGTCCGGTCTTGTCTACCTGTCTGCCGGCAAAAGTGAATGGACTTGAAGTCGTGAGCGTCGTGCGGCGCGATCCCAGTTTGAGTCCCGTGGTTCCGTGTACGCCGTAGAACTTCCCCGTGGCATTGGTGACGTTGTACTCCGCACGCGCCGCCTCCATATGAATGTTGTATTCGCCGCCCTGCAATTTCACGTGACCGGTGGCTACTGCTTCACCGGAGCTTGAGTCGTAACTAATCTCATCGGCGTAGAGGACGTAATCGCGAAAATCAATTTGTGCATCGCCATGCAGCATGTAGCTCGTTCCCGACTGCTCGAACTGATCGGCGACGATGTACACAAGCTCGTCCCGATATTTCAGAGTTGCGGCAGCACGGCCTTTAAGCTCGGGCGGCTGTGCTGGTGGGTGTGCCTGGCTGGATTGCTGCGAATCTGGGGAGATCGGCGAGCTCGCAGAGAAAGAAGAAGCCGCCGTGGAACTTGCTTGCATTAACGGAACCAGCAGTAGCACCTGACAAATCGCTAGTGCCGTGTTAACAAAGACATTGCGGCGGAAATTCATCCGAATCGCTGAACTTAGCATGCCGGATGTGACGCGTGCAAAAACTGGCACGCGCTCCTGCCGCAGCATCCAACACCAGTATGGCTTGTCCGCGATGTGGTAGCGATTGCACTTGTGCCTGCTCCGGCGCTCCGATTCCCTCGCAGGATTGGCGCCGCCAAGTCTCCCTCCAGGTTCGAGCGCACAAGGTGCGCAAACATCGCAGACTCGATCCTGATGCTCCGCAGTTCGACTTCGATGATCGGGCTCCTTTGCAACTTGGAGAGACCTCGACCGCAACAGTGCGAAATTCAAGCTGGCGCTGGGATGAAGGTGTGGTTGCAACCACTGCTCCGGCTCCGCCAGTCGCTGCCGAGAGCATTCAGACTCCGAAACCGGAAGTCCATGCTCCACCTTCGCGCAAGGAAACTATTTCCTCACAAGCTCCCAGGATCGACTACTCCAGCGACTCCACGGCCGCTGCTTTGTCTGAACGTCCACCGCTCGCGCCTTTTCCGCGTATCAACACGCCGGTGCCGAAGATCATCGAATTCCCGCGCCTTCAGGCGCGTCAGTATGAGTTGGCAGAACCGGTCGCAGATCAGCTAAGGATCTTTGAAGCGGAGGAACTGCCGCCACCGGCACCGAGCCATCTAAATGAGATCGAGATTGCTCCTGCAGAGCCCACGCACGTCGGATTAGACGAAATCGAGATTCCTTTGCAGACTGCTCCGCTCGAGCAACGCGCCTATGCGGCGGCCGTAGATGTTGCGATTCTGATCGGCGCTATGGGCCTCTTCGGCATCACCGCAGAATTTTTTGCGAACTCGTTGCCGATGACGAAACCTCTGATTGAGAGCGTCGCAATCTGTGGCTTCCTGCTACTTACGATCTACTATCTGCTCTCCCTTTCGCTGGGACAGGGCACGGCCGGCATGCAGGCGTCCGGGTTGCGAGTCACGACTTTCCTAAACGAGACACCATCGCGAAACCTGATGCGCTGCCGCGCTTTGGCGACTGTGCTCTCCTATGCCGCGATGGGAATGGGATTCGCGTGGGCCCTTGTCGACGAAGACTGTCTCTGCTGGCACGATCGCATCACCCGCACCTACTTGACCTCGAAATAATCCCTGCCATAACGGAACTGCGCTCTTCAGCGTGGTGTCTATGGCTTCGTATGCTCGAAGCCCGCAATCTCACAAAGCGGTACGCCGCAATCGCCGCGGTGGCGAATGTGAGCTTCACTATTCGTCCGGGGCAGATTCTCGGATATCTGGGTCCCAACGGATCAGGCAAGAGCACCACGGTGAAGATGCTCACCGGGCTCATCGAACCTTCAGACGGCGAAATCTTTTTTCGCGGAGAGAACGTGCTGAAGAACCGGCTCTGGTTTAGCCGTCGTTTCGGATACGTTCCGGAAGAGCCCCATCTCTACACCCACCTGACCGGACGAGAATATCTCCAACTCGTAGGCCGCTTGCGTGGAATGGAGAAAGCAACTCTGGAACGCAGGATCGACGCAATGCTCGATCTCTTCGGATTGACTGAGTTTCGCGATACGCAGATGTCGTCTTACTCGAAGGGCATGCGACAAAAGGTGTTACTTTCAGCTGCACTACTTCATGATCCCGACGCCCTGATTCTCGACGAGCCATTTTCAGGCCTCGACATCACGGCCGCCCTGGTCTTCCGCACACTGCTGCAGGCGCTGGCTGCGGAAGGCAAGATGATCCTGTATAGCTCGCATGTGCTGGAAGTAGTGGAGAAGGTCTGCTCGGAGGTCTTGATTCTGCACCGCAGCCGCGTCGTGGCATACGATTCGGTCGCACGGTTGCGGGACTTGCGATCGTCTTCTTCGCTCGAGGACGTGTTTGCGCAACTCGTGATGCACGAAGATGCGAGCGTTGTGGCCTCGCAGATGATTGCCGTAATGCGAGGCTGAACATGCGCGAACGTTACAGGGCATGGCTGGAAGCCACTCATAGCGCTTTGTTTGAGCTGCATCGGCATTACGCGCGGCAACTCTTTCAGAGCGATCTCATCACTTCGCCCGAAGACCTCCGGCGCGTCATCATCACTTGCCTCGCCGGCGTCGCGTCAATCGGGTTTGTAGTTCCCAAACTCTATTACAAAAAGTATGAGTATCTGGGACTTGGTCCAAACGTAGATTTGTATCGCCGCGCGATCTACTCCGATCAGCTTTTCTTTGTGGTGATGACGATGCTGGGCATCGCAGCGCTAGTCACTTTTCGCTGGGATTCGCTTTTTCCGAATCGGGAAGATTATCTGATTCTACGCCCACTCCCGCTTAAGCTGTCGCAGATTTACTTTGCCAAGCTGACGACGCTTAGCGCTCTGACGCTGCTGGTAATCGCATTGCTCACAATCCCCTGCGCTTTTTCTTTCGCCTCCGTCATTTCGGGCAACCATGATCTCGCGCCCTCATGGCAGGAGATGGCAGCGCAGGTTGTTGCGACATTCTGTGCCGGCATCTTCGTGGTCTTCGCACTCGCGCTGTTGCAGGGGCTGCTCATGAACTGCGTCCCGCTGAGATGGTACGCGCGAGTCTCGGCCTCGATGCAATCCCTGCTGCTGGTTGCGGTTCTCTGTGCCATACCGTGGGCGGTCGATCTGCCCAATGCAGTGCAGTCGATCGATCTTCGCCCGGCGTGGAGCTCGTATGCGCCGCCGCTGTGGTATTTCGCGATCTACGAAGAGTTGCTCGGCCGCGCTGACTCTTACGACAGCTCGCTTGCGGTCCGTGGCGCGGTGGCTGCGGCTCTAGCGCTGGGAGGCACGATCCTGGTGAGTGCTGTTTCTCACCGGCGTTATGCCCGACGAATCTTCGAGTCCGAGGTCCAGACACGTCGCTCGCGGCTGAGAGTCGTAGAGTGGCTCGCGGAGCGGCTATCAGGTGAGTCACGTGAATCGGCGATTTTGCTGTTTGCGCTGCGCTCGCTCGATCGTATGAAGCAGCACCGCATGATTCGCCTGGTCTATGCCGGTGTGGGCTGCGCCCTGGTTCTGGAGAGTGGCATTGGAGTAATTCTCACCGGTGCTCTCAACAAGGGACCAATTCACCGTGGCGCTGTCCTCGATGCTGTCTTTGCGCTTCCTCTGATGTTGTTCTTCTTTCTCTTCACCGGATTGCGTTATGCATTTCGCATCCCCGTGGATTTGCGGGCGAACTGGCTTTTCCGGTTGACCGCACAGAATGCCATTACGGAAAGAAGAAGGGCCGTCCGTCTCATCTACATTGGCTTTGCGTTGTTGCCGGCGCTGGCAGCCACCGGCCCGTTCCTACTCATGGTCATGGGGCCCTGGCGCGGCCTCTATGCCATCGCATTTGCGGGATTGATAGCCGCGCTCATCATCGAGAATGAGCTCGAAAATACCGATACGATTCCACTCACCTGTTCTTATCTCCCGGGTAAGCGGAACATCCTGCACACAGGAATCATTTACTGGTTTGTGGTCTTCGTGATTACGACGGTGCTCACAGCCCTCGAAGCGATTGGCGGAGCCAATTCCGTGCGGGCCGCGCTCGTAATCGTGATGCTTTCGCTTCTCGCCTGGCGACGGCGACCCACAGCGACGGTCGATACACTCGAGCTTCGGTTCGACGATCTTCCTGAACCGGCGGTGGCTACGCTCGGCTTGTCGGGGGAATGAGGATTATCTTTGACGACGTCGTAGTGCTCCGTTTCGAGAATGACAACGGGCGAAGCGCCATTCGCTCAATTCGATTTGGGCTTAAGCCGATCCTCCGCCAGGCACTGTCATCCCTCACTCCGCAGCGACGCTGTTGATGCTGTCAGAAATTTCAATGCGGAGTGGGGATCTGCTTTTTCTCGATGAACACAAAAAAGCAGATCCCCGCGTCCGCCGCGGCGGACGCGAGGGGTGACAGTTTAGACGTTGCTTGGGATTTCAAATTTTGGGTCAATCATCAACCGACGCACGACCAACGGTAATGAGGCTTCTCCACACACGCGCTCGCTATACTAACGTGAGCCTTTGTTGAGGAGCCCACCTTTGACTATCTCCGAGCGCATTAACCAGGACATCACAACGGCCATGAAAGCGCGCGAGGAGCATCGCTTGAGCACACTGCGCATGGTGAAGTCGGCCATCAAGAACAAGGAAATCGACAAGCGCGCACCACTCGACGATCAAGAAGCGATGGCCATCCTGAACACGCTGATCAAGCAGCGCAAAGACTCGATCGAGCAGTTCACCAAGGGCGGACGCCAGGAGCTAGCCGACAAAGAGGCTGCGGAGATTGTCATCATCGAGGGCTATCTGCCAAAAGCGGCGGGAGCGGAAGAGATCACGGCGATTGTCCGCGCGGCGATTTCCGAAATGGGATCGCCGACGATGAAGGACATGGGAACGGTGATGAAGAATGCAATGGCGAAGTTCGCGGCTACAGGCACGCGTGTGGATGGGAAAGTCGTGAGCGAAACGGTGAAGAAGCTGCTGAGTGGCGGGTAGCCCACCCTTCATTATGAAACTGTCATCCTGAGGCCCGTTGTTGGCCGAAGGACCTCCCGAGATATTTCAGTCTTGATTGCGGCGTCCCGGCATTTTGGCGAGGATTTTCGTGAAAGAGCCAAGATGCGACAGTTGAGTCTAGATCATTCCGGGAGGTCCTTCGGCCAACAGCGGCCTCAGGATGACAGTCTTCCAAATTTTGCAAAATCACGGGGCGCCTACCGCGTTTCCGCCAGCTCCGGCGCCTCCACGACTGCCTCGCGCAGATACCTGGCTGCCTCTTCCGGCGACGTGGGATTGATGTAGAAACCCGTACCCCACTCGAATCCCGCAACCTTTGTCAATTTGGGAATCAGCTCTATGTGCCAGTGATAGTACTCTGCGTGCTCCTGCGCTGCGAGTGGTGCGGTGTGGAGCACCATGTTGTATGCAGGCCGTTCAAGCACCGCATCCATCTTGCCAATCACCAGCCTGATCATCTGCGCCAGGCTGGTGAAGTCTCCTGAGCTGGCATTCTCGAACGATGCTTCGTGGTTCTTTGGAAGGATGCAAGTTTCAAAAGGAAAACGAGGAGCATAAGGAGAGACGGTCACGAATCCGCGATTCTCAGCTACCAGGCGCGCTTCCTCATCCGAGCTTTCTTCGTGAACGATGTCGCAGAAGATACAGCGCTCTTTCAGCTCATAGTATTGCTTAGCGCCCTCAAGCTCTTCCAGCACGCGGCGGGGAACAATCGGCAACGCGATCAACTGTGAATGGGGATGCTCCAGGGTGGCGCCGGCAGGTTCGCCGTGGTTCTTGAAGATGAGAATGTATTTGAAGCGGCGGTCCTGTTTGAGATCGACGATGCGATCGCGGAAAGCCCAAAGCACGTCTTCGATGCTCTTCTCAGGCATGTTGGCGAAAGTTTGCGCGTGATTTGGCGTCTCGATGATCACCTCATGCGCGCCGATGCCGTTCATGCGATCGTACATGCCGTCGGCCCGGCGATCGAGGTTCCCTTCAATCCCGAGTGCCGGATATTTGTTGGGGACCACGCGCACTGACCAGCCGGGCTTGTCTCGGTCGCCATGTCCATGGCGAAAGGCCAGTATCTCGGGCGGAGTTTTGGCTTCATTGCCTGGACAGAAAGGGCAGAATCCGCCCTTGAGAACTACTGTGTGCCGGATGAAATCACTTGGTCTGCGTGCGCGATCGGTCGCGATAATGACCCAACGTCCTGTGACAGGGTCCTTCCTAAGTTCGGGCAACTCGGGTCCTTTCCCAAAAAACGAAAGCTCATTTTATGACATACGGAAAGCGTCTCTGAACAGAGTTATCTCAGGCAAGTTACCTTCGAGGTATACGCTGATTACATCGAACCGGAATTGTGGCGATTTTCCGTTGGTATGCAAATAGTTGCGCAGGAACTCGCGAGCCAGGCCAGAGAGCGTTTCCCGCTTTTCGTCATCGACCGCAGCTTCGGCAGGCATGAAGTTGCGGCTAGTGCGCGTTTTGACCTCGACGAAGCATAGCGTCTCCTTCTCCCAGCCGATCAGATCGATGTCGCCACGGCGACGTGGTGAGCGGTAATCGCGCGCCACGAGCGTGTATCCAAGCTTGCGCAGGTAAAAGTAGGCTTCGTCTTCTCCGCGCGCTCCGGAGACTAGATGTGGAGCTCGTTCTGGAGCGCGCCCGAGTTTGGACGTGAGTTGGTCGAGTGCGCGAAGTGTGGAGCGGAGAAGCATCGTGTTCCGTTTGTCATTCCGAACCGTCCGCCGCGGCGGACGGTTCGGAATCCCTACGTTAACCCAAGAGGTCTCGGTTCGGTAGGGATTCCTCTTCCGCCATTGGCGGATTCGGAATGACAATCAGGATCCCAGCTGACTAATACACTTCTCCAGCACATCCAGCGCATAGTCGCCCTGCTCTTGAGTGACGATGAGCGGAGGTGACAGCCGGATGGAACTCTCGCCGCAGCCGAGCAGGAGCACACCATTCTCAAATGCCATTTCAACGATGCTGTCGCGCACCTTCGACACCGGAACCTTGCTTTGCTTGTCCTTCACGATCTCGACGGCCAGCATGAGTCCCTTGCCGCGAACGTCACCGACCATCGAGTACTTTTGCACCCAGGTGGACATGCGCTGCTTCAACTTCTCGCCTACAGCGGCTGCGTTCTGTAAACCTTCGCGCTCAATTACATCCATGCTGGCCAGCGCAGCTGCGATCGCCACAGGATTGCCGCCAAATGTTGAGGCGTGCGATCCGGGAACCCAGTCCATAACACTGGCACGGCTCATCGTAATTCCCAGCGGCATGCCCGAAGCAATGCCTTTGGCGATGCAGACGATGTCGGGCTCGACTCCCGCGTGCTGGATCGCCCACCACTTACCAGTGCGACCGGCCCCGGACTGCACTTCGTCGGCCACCAGCAAGATTCCGTGCTCGTCGCAAATACGTCGCAGCTCGCGCAGGAACTCCGGCGGCGCAGGCACGTAGCCACCTTCTCCCTGGATCGGCTCGACAAAGACTGCGGCGACATCCTCGGGCGGCACCGTGGTCTTGAACAAACGCTCTTCGATGAACTTTGCGCAGGCAAGACCATACTCGCGCTCGGTCTTCCCCTCGCCGAAGCGATAGGTATAAGGGTAGGGAACGTGCGTCACGCCAGGAACGAGCGGCGCAAAGCGACGACGCTGTTGCGGCTTCGATGCGGTTAGCGAGAGCGATCCCATGGTGCGTCCATGGAATGCGCCATAGAAGGCGATCGCACCCTGACGTTTCGTGTGGTAGCGCGCCAGCTTGAGCGCGCATTCCACTGCCTCGGTTCCAGAATTCCCAAAATAGAACTTGTGCGGGCCGGCCATCGGGGCGATTCGGCTTAGACGCTGGGCAAGCTGCGTCATGGATTCGTAGTAAAAGTCGGTGCCCGACATGTGGATCAGCTCGCCCGCCTGCCGCTGAATTGCAGCAACAACATCGGGATGACAGTGCCCGGTGGAGGTCACGGCAATACCCGCGGAGAAATCGAGGAATTCGTTTCCGTCGACGTCTTCGATGATCGCTCCGCGGCCACGCTTCGCAACCAGCGGATAGGAACGGGTGTAACTGGGCGAAATCAGGCGATCGTCATCGGCGATGATGCGCTTCGCGTTCGGACCTGGTAGTTCGGTCTTTATTTTAGGCAACGCGGATTTTGCTGCGCCTGCCGGGCGGCTCATGGTTTCTGTTGGCATTGGAATTTCTCCTCGCGAGAGAGCGCTACATTCGTGCGATGTGGGTCGTGGGCTGTGAGTGGAGCACCTGCCAAGGTGCCTCTTAAATGCAGCCCGAGTTAGCGAGGGTGAAACTAGTCGCCGGCAAAAAGATTGGCCCGAACGTTAGACGGGAGCACAGCGAGGTAGCGCCGAGGACCAGCAAGATAATTCAACCAGCACGGTGGAGTTCCGTGGGTTGTAAGCCGGGTCAGTGACGAATTGTAGCCAGCCGCGTACATGTATCCCAGTCTAATTATAACTGCGCTGGCAACGCCACTGAACGACTCGTTCAGGCAACGTGGGCCGAATGCGCGGAATCCGAGTCGTCGCTCGTGGCTTTCGCCTCTTCCTGCTCCGCCAGTGCCGGATCCTGAATCTTGAGCAGATCGTGCAATTTCGTGATCAGGAAGCTCAGGCTTCCTTTTGGCAGAGTGCAGGTAACATTCGCGAGCAGTGGATCGTGAATCTCTTTATAACCCGTATGAAGGATGATCGGAACCGCCTGGTCTTCTTCGCGTAGTACTTTGGCGACTTCGCCGCCCGACATCCCTGGCATCGCGTAGTCCAGAACCACGGCATCGCATTTGATTTGGCGGAACAGCTCAATAGCGGAAGGCCCATCTTTGGCGCTCAACACGCGAAACCCGCGCCGTTGCAGCATGATTCCCAGTGGCTGAAGAACAGCAGATTCGTCGTCCACACACAGAATTACGTAGTTGTTCTCGGCCATTAGGGTCCCCACATCTCAATTAGATTCAGAATAAAGCCGTGCGGAAGCAGGCTACAAGGAACAATAGGTCATGTCCTGTTTCATATTCTGTGCAAGTATTTTTGAAGCGCGACGTGACTTTTGACGCTCTATGTGATGTACCGAGCTTTGCTAGGCATCCGCAGCTTTCTGGGACGAAAAGTTTGCGGTCGAATATCGGATTGCAGGCTCATAAGTTCCGCCGTATCAACGTCTAACGACCAACAATGGCTACCCTCACCCAAGTGCCGGTGCGCGAACGGCAGGAACAGAATCATCGCTTCCGCATTGGGTTGAGTTTTGGCCTGGTATACCTCTTTTGGGGATCAACTTACCTCGCGATTCTGATCGCTGTGCGGCATTTTCCGGCGCCCGTACTGGGTTCTTTGCGGTTCCTAATTGCGGGCGCCCTGATGCTGGGCTGGTGCCTTTTCAGCGGCAAGAAGATAGCGATCACTCGCGGAGATTCTCTGCGATTGTTGCTCGTGGGCGTGCTGCTCCTAGTCGGTGGCAACACCGTACTTGCCTGGGCGGAGCAATACATCAATAGCGGAATAGCCGCAATGATCGTAGCCGTAGTTCCAATTTGGATCGCAACGGTCGAAGCGCTGTTTGGCGGCGACCGACTCAATCGGCTCGGCTGGGCGGGCCTTCTGCTCGGAATCGGCGGGCTACTCGTTCTTCTTTGGCCAGACATCGTGACCGGCGGTGCAATTGGACGTAGGGACCTCGTCGCCTCGCTCGGTCTTATGCTTGGATCTTTGAGCTGGGCAGTGGGCTCGGTGCTGTCGCGGCGTTTCCAGCTCGGAGTAGGACCGTTCGCCGCAACTGGGTGGGAGATGATGTTTGCAGGCGGGGTGAATGCGCTTCTTGCTCTCTCCTTTGGCGGCTTCCATCGCGCAGACTGGTCTCGAAGCGGATGGCTCGCTGTGGCTTATCTGGTCACGTTCGGGTCTCTAGTGGGATTTACGGCCTATATCTGGCTGCTCGAGCATGTTCCTACGCCCAAAGTTGCTACATACGCTTATGTGAATCCTGTGGTTGCGGTATTTCTGGGGTGGCTTCTCGGAGGCGAGCACATTGACCGCTACATGCTGTTGGGAATGGTGGTGATTGTCGCGGCCGTAATTCTGGTGACCAGTTCAAAGCTGCGTTCGGGAAAATTACAGCCAAGCCAGCAGGCGTCGCCCTGCGAAGCTGGGGCGGATTGACGAAAGCTTTTAGCGAGCGGCTATTGGCCGTTCGGCCGGGACGTATTCCCGATCTTGGTCGCTTGCTTTGCTGATTCACTTCCTTCCATTTACTCTGAGTAGGCAGTCCTCGACCGCGAATGGCCCTGCGCATACTTCTCCTTCTGCTCCTCTCGCAGTTCACAACCGCATTCGCGCAAACGAAGTCCGTTTCTGCCGAGTTTTACACTGATGCTCTTCGCGCTGGAGCTAATGAGTATCAGTTCTGGTCGGGCTATTCACCAACTTCGATCATGTGGATCGGCAAGACCGAAGCTCGACGACTGTTTATGGTGGGCGCTGGATGGCATCGCGTTCTTCTGGCTGGAAATTCCGTAGCGTGGAAATTTACGGTAGACGCTGTGCCCCTAATCCTCGTCTCTCAGCCAACGATTACCGGCCTTGAGCCCACTTTTACCGGGACTTTTCCCGATGTCGTTTTTGCAGGTTGCAACGGACCACCGGTGACCTTCGAGACCGTAAACAATCCAAAGCTAACGCCGCCGCCGGGCTCCGAATCATGTCCGCATTCCAGTAGAAGAACCACATACGGGTTCGGATTGGAACCTGTAGGCTTTGATTTTAACTTTCGCCGGCGGCACAGGTTTCAACCCATTGTGGGAATTAACGGTGGATTCGCGAAGTTTACTCGTGACGTTCCGATCAGCAACTCGAACTCGTTTAATTTCACGTTCTCGCTTCGTGGCGGCGTGCAGATATTCACTAGCGAGTCGCGATCTGTGACGATCGGGTATCGTTTTCATCACATCTCAAATGCCAATACGGGAAATCCATTCAACCCGGGCATAGATTCGAACTTCATTTATGCGGGATACAGCTTTCACCGGTAGCGGCTTGGGCTTGTTAGTGAATGGCCTTACCTTGACTGACAAGGACTCGCAGCCGAGAGGGTGTCAGGGATAGCAACGAACTAATCGCTGTTCGGCACAACTACTCTTTTGGCGAGGAACTGCTCTTCGTTTCTGTCTTCGATTCGCTCTTGCTTTCCGTCTTGCCGGGAGAGCTTGTATCGCCCTTGTCTCCAGGTTTCGCTTCCGATTTATCCTTGGAATTGGTGCCAGACTTCGCGTAGTCGGTTGCGTACCATCCACTGCCCTTGAATTGGACAGCGGGCGCGTGCAGCAGACGTTCGACTTTGCCTCCGCACTTCACACATTCCGGATCAGGCGCCGCTACGCTCTGAATCTTCTCGAAGCGATGGTGACACTTCTCGCACTGAAACTCGTAAAGAGGCACAGTTCTCCTTGTAATGGCAACGTAGACCTGCTAGCGATTCTAGAGGTTGGTAAAAAATTGCGCCAATGCAAGTCTGCGCCTTCTCAGCAAAGCAAAAGGCTTCCTTCCACCCGATTCAGGATCGCCTCGCCCAAGTCGATTCAGGCAAGACCAAAGGTGGTTCAGAAGCCTTCGTCTTCCGGCACATATGCCGGCTTTCCGCGCGGTGTAACGTCTTTAAACTTCATGCTGCCCGAGGCAGCGCACGCGTGGCATCAGCGACTGAGCGAACGGCCATCACACGCTGCTGGTTGCGCAGCCTCATCCAGCGCAATGCAAAAGCACAGAAGATGAGCGCTCCCATTGCCACCGGATCAGGCACCAGCGCAGCCTTCAGCGACGAGCGCACCGCACGCTCCGTCGCCTGAGGCCCAAGTCGATCGAATGTTCGGCTGGGACTTGCCGCAATGGTGCGCGGCGCACGTCCGCTCAATTGCGCGGGAACATATCTCGCCGTGGGCGCCGGCGTGTTTATCCAGGATCCATTCGGCGTGGCGCTAACTCGTGGCGCCACGGATAGCAGCACGAAAAACGCTGCCAGAACCGGTCCTTTCCTGTGGGAACTCACAACAACTTTAGATGCCAGGGTGTGCTGCAGGTTGGACGAAATATCACCCGAAATATCGCCCGACTAGCAGCTTTCGCGGGGAATGATGACGCTAGTTGGCGCATTCAACGGCTCGCAGATAGCCACTTCATTCAGTTCCCACACGATGCCGCTCACTAATTGATTTAGAACGCTGCTTGATTTAGAACGCTGCAACTTCCGGAGTCGCGGCGATGAGTGTCCTGGTGTATTCGTGCTGCGGTGACGAAGTGATTTGCACTGCATCGCCGATTTCGACGATCTCGCCCTTGCGCATCACTGCGATCCGCGTCGAGAGATAGCGCACAATCGGCATGGAATGTGAGATGAACAGATACGTAAGCCCAAACTCGCGCTGCAGCTTAGCGAGCAGATTCACGATTTGCGCGCCCACACTCACATCCAGTGCGGATACTGGCTCGTCGAGCACGAGAAATCGCGGCTTAAGCGCAAGCGCTCGCGCAATGCCAATACGCTGACGCTGTCCGCCGGAGAACTCGTGCGGATAACGATTCAGCGCACCTTCGTCTAGTCCCACAGCATGCAGCAGTTCAGCGGCTCGATGGTGAAGATCACCTTGTCCGACCTCTCCGCCAGCGCCAGCGTGAATGATCCAAGGCTCGCACACGATGTCGAAGACACGCATTCGCGGATTGAGCGACGCGAATGGATCCTGAAAAACAATCTGCACATCGCGCCGCAAGCGACGCAAGTCTGCTCCCGATGCCGTCAATACATCGCGTCCATCAAAGCGGATAATCCCGGAAGTAGGCTCAATCAACCGCAGCAGCATTCGTCCCAGAGTTGTCTTGCCGCATCCGGATTCCCCTACTAAGCCCAGAGTCTCTCCGGGAAAAATCTCCAGAGAAACTCGATTCACTGCCCGCATCTCTTCGGCTCCGGAGCGTGAGAGCAGCCCGCCTCCACGCGCATAGACCTTCATGAGTTCCCGGACCTCAACCAGCGGCGTGGGCATGAAGCGATGCTAGCAAATGAGTGGCAATCTGCTGCGTCTAAGTAACGTAGGCGGTACAATCCACGTCATGGGCGGCTCTTCCAGTCACGTGCCCTCGTTCGGCGCGCCATCGGGTAGCGAAGAACGGTCGCGTCCACCGATAGTTCCGATTGCGATTGGCGTCGTGCTGGTTCTCGCGGTCATCGGGCTGTTCGCCTTTTTTGGACGACGCGGCACAAACCAGAACGCAACTCCTGGCACAGCCGACCCATACGCAGCGAACCTGGCGATCTTTGACGTTGCGATGAGCACAGCGGCGAACTTTGCCGGGCAGGAAGTCACTTATATCGAAGGTAAGATCAAGAACAACGGGAATAAATCTGTCAAAAACGTCCTGGTACAGTTCGTCTTCCACGACTCCTTAGGGCAAGTAGCTCAACGCGAGCCCGGACAACGTCTGATGGTGATCACCACGCGCGAGCCGTACATAGACATTGCACCGCTGGCCAATGCGCCATTGCACCCGGGGCAGACCAAAGAATTCAGGCAGACTTTCGAACACGTGAGCGCAGACTGGAACATGCACCTTCCCGAGATCACGGTCGTTCGAACCTCCACCGACTAATCACGCCTGTCGGCGCGGATCGGGCACGTGCGCATTCGTGTAGTACATATCTTCGATGGCGCGCTGCGTGGCGGCAGCAAGGGATCCCATGTCGCGAGTTGTGAAATTCGCCGGCGAGATCGGCTCACCAATCAGAAGCAACAACTCTCGCGGCTGAATGTGATAGGTGTTCATCGGCAATGCTTCAAACGTGCCTACAATTGCTATCGGCACCACCGGGACTTGCGCTTTGATCGACGCGTAAAATGCTCCGCTCATGAACGGCATGATGTGCCCATCGGCGGCGCGTCCACCTTCGGGAAAGATCACCAAGGGCATTCCCGATTTCAAACCTTCAATCGCCTTGCCCAGGCTACGAATAGAAGCGCGCGCATTACTGTGATCGACTGGATACTGTCCCGATCGCTTCAGATAACCGCCCACGAAGGGATACCGAAACAGGTGTTGCTTCGCCAGAATGCGGAACTGAAACGGCAAATTCGCGAACAGCAACGGGATATCGAGGGCGGAGATGTGGTTGGCCGCATACACCGCGGGGCGAGAGGTATCGACGCGATCGAGACCCACAACCCGCACCGGACACATCGCCGTACGCAAAATCCATCGTGACCACGTCCGCGCAATCGCATGTTGCTTCGCTCCCCCACGATCCACAAACGACGCAGCAAACGAACCGCTCCCCAGCAGGCACGTGTAGGAAAAAATCAACGGATCCAAAACGAAATAGGAGCGCAGCCGGCTAAGCCAATGAGGTAGCCGTGCTGGCGCCGTCATGGAACTCTGCTGCTCTTCAACCTCGATCAAGCTGGAGCGATTATCCACGTAAACATTGTAAAGAAGCCGTTCGTTGAGCGTTCGGAGTATCGGGAGGCAATCTGCAACGAATCGTCTCTCCCCATTGGAGACACACAGGCACTATATGAAACTCAGAGACCATGACTCCTAAGCGACTCTTGGGGCACTTTCCAGACTAATGAGCGTGTTTGAGACGTTCCAGAGCCTCTCCCACCAGGTAAACCGAACCGGTAATCACGATAGACCGATTGCGCTGGCGCGCAACCTCAACCGCCTGTTGCAAAGACTCCGCGCTGATGATCGTAGTTCCCACGTGCGCGGTAAGCTCGCGAATCTCTTCCGCCGAAGCAGCGCGCGGACTGTTTACACGGGTAGCAATCACCTCTTCCGCTAATGGGAAAAGAATCTCACCAATTTCAGCGATAGCTTTGTCGCGCATCGCGCCAAAAATGATCGTGACTGGCTGTCCCTGATAGCGCGACGTCAGCGCGGAGCGCAGTGCCCAGGCTCCATCAGGATTGTGAGCCACATCGAGCACGACCTCAGGCGAGCCGGGAATCACCTGGAATCTTCCCGGCCAGCGCGTGCTTGCGACGCCCGCAGCGATCTGTTGAGCAGAGATTTCGTATCCAAAGCTCTGCTTCAATTCCACCGCAGCGGCGGTGGCCAAAGCAGCGTTGCGCAGTTGATGCCGACCGGCGAGCGGAGAATCGATCGTCACTTGCTCGCCCAAGACGTCCAGCGGGTAACGATTATGAGGCGCCCCGCCCGACTCTGCCTCGAACGCCTCCGACGCGGGGGTAATCGGCGGGACGTACGTGCTCGCGTTCACCACGCGCGCGCCGAGGGTGCGAACAGCGTCGCCTAGGGCGTCGTTTACCTCAGGATGCTGCGGCAGAGTCACCAGCGTCCCCTTCGGGCGAATAATCCCCGCCTTTTCGTGAGCGATCTCGGTAAGCGTGTTGCCGAGCCATTCCGTGTGATCGAGCGAGATGTCGGTGATCACGGATAGCAGCGGATCGGCTACATTGGTAGCATCCAGCCTTCCGCCGATGCCAACTTCCAGTACCGCGATGTCTACGTCTGTGCTCGCAAAATGCTCAAAGGCCATCGCGGTGAGCGTCTCAAAGAAGCTCGGATGCTGTTCCAGCTTGCCCGCCTGAACCAGAGTTTGCGAGATGTCTTCGATGCGCCCATGCATCTCCGCGAATTCCGGATCGCTGATCGCCTCGTCGTCGATCGCGATGCGCTCATTCACGCGCACAAGATGAGGCGACGTGTAGAGCCCAGTTCGATAACCTGCTTGGTGAAGGATGCTGGCAAGCATTGCCGAAGTCGATCCTTTGCCATTCGTGCCCGCAATAATGATGCTGGGAAAGCGTCGCTCGGGATGCCCAAGCGCCTCCGTGAGCACTCGCATGTGCTGGAGATCGAACTTGTGCCGAGGTGTCTGGCCCTGCTGCGTCCAGAGCTCCGGAGCAAGCGACAGCAGGCTCTCAACCGCAGATTGGTAGGAAGTGGCCAAAGTTGATTCTATTTTAGAGCCGAATTAGGATCGTCGCCCGCAGCGGGAGGTCCGACTGGCCGTTCAACGTTTTCTCAATTGCAAATCGCTGCTTTTTCCCTGAGCAGGGAAAATAGCAGGCAAAATTTTTCCGTGAGAAGAAACAAGCTGGACAAAGGTGGCGGAGAACTGATCAACGTTCTGAACTTCTAGCGGGCCGTACTCTCGGCCTTAGTCGGTACGCATTGCTTCAGCAGATCGCGCACTGCGTTTTCCTGAGGAAAATTTTGATTCGCCTTACCCAACACCTCGCAGGCCTGGTCGCGTTTCGTCAGAGATAAATACGTGCTTCCGAGGAGGCGGTAAAGTTCTACATCATAAGGAATCAGCTCAATGCCCTGCCGTAAGACTTCCACGGCCCGGGTTTCCTGCCGAGCCGCGATCAACATTTTTGCAAGTTGCTCGAAATCCGCAGGCTGCTTCGTGCCCTGAATGCGAGCTCGATCGAGGTAGGTAATCGCGGCATTCAGACCTTCCAGATTTCGCTGCTGCAAAGAAAGATCGGCTAGCGCCTGCAGAACGGTGATGTTGTCGGGATCTGTCTTCTCAAGCACTTTCGCAAGCTTCCAGTAGTGTTGTCGATACTCCGGATGGGAAAGCATCACCTGGCGGTAAGCCTGTAGCAAGGCAAGCGGAGGCACAACGCTGTTCTTCCCCGGTTCGGCGCTTAAATGAACAAGATCCGGCAGCTGCGCGGTAGTCATCTTGAATGCAGCATCAGGAAATGGTTGTTGAGGCGTGCGGATGATGCGGTGATTCGTTAGCACCGAATGCGAGATGACCTTTACATCACGCTTCGGCATATGGCAACCAATGCAATTATCCGCCGGGCTTTGCTTCTGCCGTTCGGCTAACGCAACCGTGCAACTCTGTTCCGTGTGGCAAGTCATACAGCGCACGCGGAAATAATCTGGCGCGTCAGTTTCTGTTGGCTGCGTATGGGGATCATGGCAGGTAATGCAGCTCAGCTTGCCGACACTTTCGCGATAACACTTGCTCAACCGCATCGATAGGTAGTGCTCGAGCAGGTCATCCTGCGGCGGGGTCTGCGTGTTGAAGGGGACCATGAAGATGCTGAGCGTGCTGTCCACGCTTGAGCCCGGGTGAAAGTCGTTGAATTGCTTTCCTTCCCGGAGAGCTCGCGCATCGCCAGTCTGGTGGCAGGGCAGGCACACATTGTCGGCAAGCCATCCGGAAAGCTTTGCTGGATTCACGATTGTCTCGGCACTTGCCGCCGCCATGTGCGCTTCACCGGGGCCATGGCAGTTCTCGCAGCCCACTGCGAGCTGCTGAAATGGAGGTTTCTGGAACTTGCCATTGCCGTCAGGAACGGGCTGCGCGCGCCCGCTGTGGCAGCCAATACATCCCGGCAGAATCGGACGGCTGAAGCCATAGTCGGCGTACTGATAGCCAGGCGACAACGCCCAAGTGTTGGCGTTCGAGTAGAACGAGAGCGGAGTTTCAAATAAGTAATCGCCGCGCTTAACGATTCCCCCAAAGCCATTCGCGCCGGCGCCGATGATCCATTCGACTTTGTGGGTATCGCGAAACACTTCTTTCCCGTCGGCCGCCGACTCAAACTCGCTCTGGTAAAGCGCGCCATCTTTCACGTATTGCTCAAAGTGCCGGTTTAGTCGCTGATCGAAAATGGATGCGGAAGTCGGGATGCTTTTCAATAGAGGAGTATCCACTTTCACCATCGATCGGCCCATATCGGTCCGGGAATACTTCTCATAGATATCGTTATGGCAGAGCGCACATTCCTGGGAGCCAACGTATCCAGCAGTCGAAACCAGCGCTGGAGGATGCGCTCGGCTGCTTTTCGCGCCTGGCGGCTTCTTACGGCTCGATTGTGCTGCCACTGCAACGATGAAAATTAGAACAATGAGCAAGAATTTCAAGGCTGCCGGCCGGCGATTTCGCTCACTGAAACTCGCGAAGTACATGCAAATATGATGTTGCTCGTTTATACAGCAACTAGTTCGCGAGGCAGCGTGGTTCCGGCAGCCGTCGGGCGGCTGTCAAATGGGAAAACGATTTCACGGATGTCGGTCAAGATGGATTGGGACTGTTAATCCACGGAAACCTTACGAGCATGCGCCCTCGCCTGCTCGTTCTGACCGCCGGGCGAGGGGGGCGGGACCACGGAAGTAAAGATGAAGATCGTCGAGATTCGCGTTCACTCCATCACCATAGCCGATCCACCGCTGCGGAGTTCTTACGGCCTCCATGCTCCTTACGCTCTCAGGACCATTCTGGAACTGGAGAGTGAAGACGGAATTACGGGGATTAGCGAGACTCACGGCGGCGATGCCATCGCGGAGAGTTTTCAGCAGCTAAAGCGTCAGCTGGTTGGCGCAGATGCTTACCGCGTTGCCGGCAACCTGCTGCCGATGATCGATGCCAGCGCTCCTGGCGATCGTTCGCAGACCTATTACCTTCCCGGTGAGAATCCACTCGACGCGGCGGCGCGGCTCTACTCCGCAATTGAGATCGCGTGTCTTGATCTCATTGGCAAGTCCATCGGCAAGCCTGTTTGCGATTTGCTTGGTGGACGGGCACGCAGCGAAGTTCCATTCTCCGCGTATCCGTTTTACAAGCATGCCGGTGGAGGTGGGGAAGGAGATGACCTTCGCTCCGACGAATACGGCGAAGCGCTAACGCCGAAGCAGTTGGTCGCGCAGGTTAAGCAGATGTTTACGAAGTATGGGTTTCAGGAAATCAAGTTCAAGGCCGGAGTTCTCGATCCTGCGGCAGAGATCGAAACCGTACGACAGCTTCGCGCAGAGTTTGGACCGAGAGTTCCAATCCGCCTCGATCCCAATTGCGCGTGGTCCGTGGCAACTTCAGTCGAGATCGGGAAGGCGCTGCGGGAAGAGCTGGGGAATGGTGGATATCTTGAAGATCCAACCGCGAACATCTCTGGAATGGCCGAAGTACGAAAGAAGCTACTCGCTGCGGGAGTCCAAACTCCGCTGGCCAGCAATGTTGCCGTGACTTCTTTTGCTGATCTTCCCGAATCCATCAGGACCGATGCGGTGCAAGTTGTGCTCTGCGATCCACACTACTGGGGAGGCATCCAGCAGGTGCAGCATCTTGGCAAACTTTGTCACACCTTCGGCCTGGGACTGTCGATGCATTCGAACTCCCACCTCGGCGTTTCGCTCATCGCGATGGCGCATGCTGCTGCGGCAACTCCGCAACTTACGTATGCGTGCGACACGCACTATCCGTGGCAGTCAGAGGAGGATGAAGTGGTCGCAGGCGGACGGGTCCCAATTGTGAACGGCTGTGTGCAGATTTTGGAGAAGCCAGGCCTGGGATTGGACCTCGATCACGATCAACTCGCTCGGGGGCGAGAGCGCTACGCCAAGTGCAAGTACCGCAAGCGAGACGATGAAGCCGAAATGCGCAAGCACGTGGATCCAAACTGGCGCAGAGTGCTGCCGAGATGGTGATGCGTTTAAAGAGCAAAGCAAAATCAACAACTCACGCAGATGAACGCAGATTTGCAGATTCACGCAGATCGTTTGAGAGAGTGAAGAGCATTGCAGACGCTTTGAAGCCAGTTTTCAATCTTGAAAATCCGCGCGTATCCCCGAAATCTGCGTTCATCTGCGTGAGTTGTTGATTTTGCTTTTGCGTCGAGCCTACCGGTTGTACGCAGGAATCGGCCCGCGCAGTTCATTCCATATTTCGTCGCAAGCCTTCACCACGTCGTCAGGAAGTGGTCCCTCCTCACACGCGGCAAGATTCTCCGCCAGTTGCTCCGGACGCGATGCTCCCAGAATCACGCAATCACTGACCGTGTGATGCAGAAGCCAATTGAGCGCGAGGCTTACGAGTGAACGGCCCGCTTTCTTTGCGATTGACTGCAGCTTCTCGACAGCCGCGAAATCTTCCGGATGCCAATAGCGGTCCTGATACAACTTATTGCTGTCAAAGCGCGTGCCCGGCGTGACCGACTGAATGTGGTGCTTGCCCGTGAGTAAGCCCCCGGCGAGCGGATTGTAGACAATGTTCGACAGCCTGAAATGCTTCGTCATCGGAAGCCACTCCTGCTCGATGCCGCGAGCCAGCAGGTTGTACATCGGTTGCGTGATGACCGCCGGCTTGTAGGAGTTCTTCTCCGCAATGCTCAGCATTTCGCTTTGTTGCCAGGCCGCATAGTTCGACGTGCCGGAATAACGAATCTTTCCTTGCCCGGTCAAGAGCTCCAGCGCTTCCAGCGTTTCCTCAATTGGAACTGCATAGTCGGGAAAGTGCAGATAGTAGATGTCGACGTAGTCGGTTTGGAGTCGTTTCAAGCTTTCGTCAATCGCTCGATAAATGGCTCGCTTGGAGAGTCCGCTTTCGTCTGCGCCTTCTCCCATTTTGAAGCGAACCTTTGTAGCAAGGATCTGCTTGGCGCGCCTGCCTTTCAGCGCCTCTCCCAACATCGTTTCGGCCACGCCTAGCTGATACATGTTGGCGGTATCGAAAAAGTTGATTCCCGCTTCGATGCATTGGTCGACCATGCGAGTGCAGGTCTGCTGATCGGCGGGTTTGCCGAAGGTCATAGTGCCAAAGCACAGACCTGAAACCGCTAGATCAGTCTGCTTGAGCTGTTTGAACTTCATCGTGCGGTAGTGCTCACTTTCCGGTTTTGAAGTGCGGCGCTCGCCTGCTTGACGATGGATTGGGCTCCGATCCTTAGACAGGCCACATCGTTGCCGCAGAAAAGGATGTCAACGCCCTGATCGGCCCAAAACTGAACATCGGGCAATGGACTGCCCACAGCAATCAGCTTTCCGTGCTTTCTCGCACTGCGAATGCACGCCTGTGCCGCTTCAACTACCTTGGCGTGTGTCGTCTCGCCTGGTACTCCGAGACTCGAAGACAGGTCAGCAGGGCCGAGGAAAATGTCGACTCCCGGAATGGCACACAGTTCCTCGGCGCGCTGTACAGCCTCCGCAGTTTCAATCTGGATCATCAGACTGAGCTCTGTGTTCAGCTTCTGCTGCGCCTGTGGCAGGCTATCTACCATGCCGTAATCAAGAGCCCGTGGAACGCTGAAGTAGCCACGCGCGCCGTCCGGACGAAAGCGCGCATGCTGAATGAACTCACGAACAATCTGCAGTGAATCGGCCATGGGTAGATCGATGATGTCGGGTCCGCACTCTGCAGCCTTCAACACATTCTCGCGGCGGCTGTCAGGAATGCGGATCATCGTGAGCATGCCTGCTCCCGAAGCGATTCGGCAAAGGTCGGCGGCCTGCGCGAAGGTGATGAAGGCATGCTCCATCTCGATCCAGAGCACGCGAAAACCCAGCTTGGCGGCGATCTCTACAAATATCGGGTCGTAGAAGTAGGCGGCGATCCCCAACAGCGGACCGCCGTGCTCTTCAACTACTCGCGCGATTCGCGACATCACTCAGCTCCGGAGATCGTAATCAGCAGCGGATGACAAGCAGCGGATGAATTGATAATGTTCGAGGCGCGTCTCATTTCCCGTTTCATTCAGCACAACTCGATGACTCAGAATGAGCAATGCAGAGAATACAAGATAAACCCACGTCTCTCTCCTAAATGACCGAACAACGGTGGTTGCGGATTCTCTCTGTCTCATTCGTGATGTACACAATCGCCTACATAGATCGCACCAACGTTTCCATGGCGCTGCCTGCAATGAGCGCCGAACTTCACATGGATCCTCGGCAGGCTGGAGACGCCGTGGGATTGTTCTTCTGGGGATATTTGCTCCTGCAGATGCCGGCAGCGTACCTGGCACAACACTGGAGCGCTAAGCGAACGGTTGCGATTCTACTGGTGGCGTGGGGCCTCTGCTCGGTCGCGACGGGCTTTGTACACACTCTTACGCAGTTTAGGCTTATGAGACTGGTTCTAGGGCTCGCCGAAGGCGGAGTCTGGCCGGCAGTTCTTGTCCTGGTCGCACACTGGTTCCCTCGCGCCGAACGCGCGCGCGCAAACGCCTATTGGATGCTGTGCCTTCCACTGTCCGTAGTGATCTCGTCTCCGCTCTCCGGATGGCTGCTCACGCACTGGAACTGGCGTGTGCTCCTGATTGTCGAAGGTGCCTTCCCGTTTCTCTGGCTGCTCGTCTGGCTGCTGAGCATCGATGACTTTCCGAAACAAGCGAAATGGATCTCTGCGGAAGAGCGCCAATATCTCGAAAAAACGCTTGCAGCCGAGACTGCTGACGCCAAACCTCAGGAGCGAGTCAGTTACCTGGCAGCACTGCTGTCACCCCAGGTCTTGATCCTCACTACGATCTACTTCCTCCGAAACTTTGGCAGCTATGGTTCGCTGTTCTGGCTTCCAACCGCTCTTGGTAAGGCGAAGAAGCTGAGCGATCTGACGTTGGGAAACGTAATCACGATCCCTTATCTGCTGGCAGCCATTCTGATGGTAGCCGCGGCCAAGAGCTCCGACAGAACCGGGGAGCGGCGCGCGCACATGAGCCTCACGCTGATCGTGTCTGGAGCATCGTTTTTGGGAGCATTGGTTACTCAGCGCTTTCCATTCCTATCGTTTTCGCTGATTAGTTTGGCGGTTGCTGCTGTGTATGCATCCCTGGGCCCATTTTGGGCATTGCCAACTGAGACGCTGCCGCGCAAAGTTGTGGCGACTGCGATGGGACTTATTAATGCGATCGGGAATCTGGGCGGCTACTTCGGTCCGGTCGTAATTGGACACTTCCTGAAGCAGTCGGGCGGCTTTGTTTACGGATTTGGAATTGTCGGCATTGCGCTCATCATCGCGGCAGGAATGTCATTCATGTTACGTCCTGCGAAGCCGGCTGCAGTAGCGACCGTGAGTTCCTGAGGGGAGTGGCGAACACGAAGGGCACGAAGGAAAAAGCCAAGGTCACGGGGCAACAACAATCCCTTGTGACCTCCTCCTTTGCCTTCGCGACCGGAGCCGGCCCTGAGCGCAGTCGAAAGGGTGTTCACCTCTAAAGGTTTGCATGTCTAAACCAAAGGGCCTCGATAATGGCCTGACAAACTATGGTGATCGCGACTTCTCTCGCTATCTGCGGCGATCGTTTGCCCGCTCCATGGGTATCTCGCAGGAACTGTTAGGCAGGCCTGTCGTCGGCATCGCGGTTTCCGGCAGCGGGTTCAACAATTGCCACCGCACGATGGACGAGCTCACGGCGGCGGTTTCACGCGGAGTGCTCGCCGCAGGAGGTCTACCCGCAACGTTTCCAACCATCTCTCTAGGCGAAGTCTTCCTCAATCCCACGAGCATGATGTTTCGCAACCTGATGTCGATGGATGTGGAGGAAATGATTCGCGCGCAGCCGATGGACGCTGTTGTGCTCATCGGTGGATGCGACAAAACTGTTCCTGCGCAATTGATGGGTGCGGCATCTGCCGGCAAGCCGGCGATTCAGCTCGTGACCGGCCCGATGATGACGGGGCGATATCGCGGCGAGCGTTTGGGTGCCTGCACCGACTGCAGGCGTTTCTGGGCCAAGTATCGCGCTGGAGAAGTTACTGAAAAAGAAGTTTCGGAAGTGGAAGGCAATCTGGCAGTCACAGCCGGAACGTGTGCCGTAATGGGAACCGCGAGCTCGATGGCATGCCTGACGGAGGCTCTCGGAATGTCGCTACCGGGAATGGCAGCGATTCCGGCCGTGCACTCCGCGCGCATGGTGGCTGCGGAGCAAACAGGCAAAGCTGCAGTGCGACTGACACAACAGTCGATTACACCTGAACAAGTGATCACCGAGCGCTCTGTAGAAAACGCGTTGCGAGTCTTACTCGCTCTCGGTGGATCGACGAACGCCGTCATTCATCTCACCGCCATTGCCGGACGTTTGGGCATTCCTCTTTCGCTCGCGCGACTTAACGAGATCTCCGATGAGACTCCCGTGCTCGTTGACCTAAAACCCGTGGGTGAAGGTTACATGGAGGATTTTTATGCAGCAGGAGGAGTAGGCGCAGTATTACGGGAGCTGCGACCGCTGCTGCATCTCGATTGCATCGGAGTGGATGGTCGCCTGCTACGCGAACGTCTGGAGGATCCCGAGCCATGGATCGACAGAAAAGTCATTCACCGTTTTGCCGAGCCGATAGCTTCGACGGGAGGAATCGTAGCGCTCCAGGGAAGTCTTGCGCCCCAAGGCGCGATTCTAAAGCGCGCGGCTGCGACTCCAGCTCTGTTCGAAAGCGAAGGCCGTGCGGTGGTTTTTGAAAATCTCGACGACATGGCTCAGAGGATTGACGATCCGAATCTCGACGTCTTGCCCAATGACATTCTCGTGTTGAAGAATGCGGGCCCTATTGCGGCAGGCATGCCGGAAGCCGGCTACCTTCCCATTCCCGGAAAGCTCGCACGTGCTGGAGTCCAGGACATGATTCGCATCTCCGATGCGCGCATGAGCGGAACGGCCTACGGCACCATCGTTCTTCATATCGCTCCGGAAGCGGCAGCCGGCGGGCCGCTCGCGATTGTGCGCAACGGAGACCGAATCGCGTTGTCGGTGGCCAAGAAGAAGATCGATTTGCTCGTGCCCGAAGAGGAACAAAAGCGCAGGTTTGCATCGTGGGCGCCTCCGGCTCAGCCTGAGCGGGGGTATGCGGCTCTCTATTGGCGGAGTGTGTTGCAGGCTCCTGAAGGATGCGATTTCGATTTCTTGGTGAAGGGAAAAACGGCCCGGTAGATCCTAGAGTGACCAGGTGTTGCAAGCCGCATGGTAGAGACGCAGCATGCTGCGTCTCTACGAGGACGATGGCGTCTAGTGACTGTCTCGTGGCACACCAGCACCGCTTCCGCCGGGAAGAAAATCGAGATCGGCGCCACGATCGGCCTGCATCACGTGATCCAGGTAGAGCTTGTAGTACCCGCGTTCGAAAATCGGTTGCGGCGGCTTCCATGCGGCGCGGCGCCTTGAAAGTTCGGCTTCCGGAACATTTAACACTAGTTTTCGGGCATCGACGTCTAGTTCAATGACGTCACCGTTCTGCACCAGGGCCAGCGTTCCACCCGCGGCAGCCTCTGGTGAGACATGCAGCACGACGGTCCCAAAGGCGGTGCCGCTCATCCGTGCGTCGGAGATGCGGACCATGTCTGTGATTCCCTTCTTCAAGATCTTTGGCGGGAGTGGCATATTCCCAACCTCGGGCATTCCTGGATATCCACGCGGCCCACAATTCTTAAGCACGAGAACTGAGCGCTCGTCGACATCCAGTTCGGGAGTATCGATTCGAGCGTAGAAATCCTCGATGTTCTCGAAAACAATCGCGCGTCCAGTGTGCTTCATCAGTTCCGGAGTAGCTGCGGATGGTTTAAGAACAGCGCCGTTTGGACAAAGATTCCCATGCAGCACTGCGATACCGCTGTTGTCCCGAAATGGGCTTTGCGCGGAATGGATCACGTCCCGATCGAAGCACTCGGCGTCCGCCACGTTTTGTCCGATCGTCTTTCCGTTGACCGTAAGTGCGTCGTGATGGATCAGATCCCCAAGCTCGCGGATCAACGCTGGCAATCCGCCTGCGTAGTAGAAGTCCTCCATCAGGTACTTGCCCGCAGGCATCAGGTTCAAGAGACAAGGCACATTACGACCAAGCACATCCCAATCGTGCAGTGTAAGTGGAACGCCGATGCGGCCTGCGATGGCAAGCAAGTGAATGACTGAATTGGTCGAGCCGCCGATAGCGCCAACAACGCGAATCGCATTTTCGAATGCTTTGCGCGTGAGGATCTTTGACATGCGCAGATCCTCCTTCACCATCTCGACGATCCGGCGGCCGGCCGTATGAGCGAGCGTGTAGCGGCGCGAGTCCACCGCCGGAATGGCTGCGTTCGTGGGCAATCCCATGCCGAGCGCCTCCACAACGCAAGCCATCGTGGATGCGGTTCCCATCGTCATGCAGTGGCCGGCAGAGCGGCTCATGCAAGCCTCAGCAGCCATGAAGTCGCACATACTCATGGCGCCGCAGCGCACGTCCTCGCTGAATTTCCACACATCGGTGCCCGAGCCGATATCCCGACCGCGGAACTTCCCATTCAACATGGGGCCGCCCGAAAGCATGAGCGCCGGCAGATCGCAACTAGCGGCGCCCATCAGAAGTGCAGGCGTGGTCTTATCGCAGCCCGCGAGCAGGATGACTCCATCAATCGGATTCGCGCGAATCGACTCTTCTACGTCCATGCTCACGAGGTTGCGGAACAGCATGGTCGTGGGCCGCATGAGCGTCTCGCCCAGCGACATCACTGGAAACTCGAGTGGGAAGCCTCCGGCCTCGTAGACTCCACGCTTCACGTGGTCCGCGATCGTGCGGAAGTGTGCATTGCATGGCGTGAGCTCCGACCATGTGTTACAGATCCCAATCACCGGGCGTCCGTCGAACAGGTGATCGGGCAATCCCTGATTCTTCATCCAGCTTCGGTGGATAAAGCCATCGCGGTTACGCAAACCAAACCATGCCGCACTACGTAGCTTCATGATTGCAGGTCCTCCACAGAGACTTTTAAATCAAATGTTCGCGTGTACCAGCAGCAGCGGACGATCTGCTGAGCTGGTCATTCGCGTGTGCTCTTTTGCGAAGCGGATTCGAGCGAAGGCAAGGCTCCAACCAGGATTCGTCGAAGAGCCTCGAGCAGCGCCGTCTCAGCCTGCTTTTGGGTGATGATCGTTGCTGAAATCTGCTTTTCCGATAGCGCTGTCTGCCAAGCTTCTGAGATCGCCGAGTGTCCCACCAGAGCAACGCTGGTGTGGGGTCCAAGGGTACTGCGAGCTAGCAAAGCATCGAGGTCCGAGGCGATGAATGCGCCAACAACGAACGCGAGACGATCTTCCCGACTGCCCTGATTTGCCAGATCGAGCAGGCGGGCACAGAACAAAGAGCGCGCCAGACCTGACCCGCGCTGTTCCTTCATACCGGCTTCAACCCATTTCGATGACAATCTTTCAGGTTTCTCTCTTGAAAGAGAACCGGCGAGAACGGTGTGCAATTGCACCGCGTGAAGTAGTTCTCCAGAAAGCGACGTGACGCTCGACTGGATTCTTCCATCAGGGTCCAGTTGAATCGCTTTCCAGTGCGATCCTAGATTCAGCACGATCGCTGGTGGTTGAATCATTCCGAGCGCTGCCAAGCCCGCACACAGCGTCTCCTCGCCGCGCATCACATCGACGTCGTTGATCGAGTCGGTGGTCGCATTGGCAGGACCAGAGCGAACTCCAGGAACCAGAAGGAAGGGAAGGTCGGAGACGTCCGGGAAGTGATGCCACCGCGCGGCGGCCGTTAGTTCGTCGATTCCCCCAGAAGGCCGTATGTGTGGCACTTCTGTGAGGCCCAAATTGGAACCAATCATCCCGGCTGCCACAATGTATTGAGGACTAGAACATTCGCCGCTGCGCTGAGTTTCGTGACAAGCTTTTGTGATTAGCTCCCGTAATCCTTTGCGAATTGCCCCGCTGCCGTCGCGTGCAGAGTCGCGAATTCCAATCAACTCGTTTGCGCTTGCCACGATCCGGTCACCGCACATGAGCCACACGCGAGTGTTGGTTGTGCCCATGTCGACGTAGACGGCTCGAACGTTCTCCCGACCTCTCGCGACGCTCGTCACTCTTCCGATGCCTTTTATTGCAGGGACCCAGGGTCACTGCAATATACGTTAGTTTGAGCACTTGGGTGTTGATAGACGAAACGACGGCTTCCGCGACATGGTAAAGACGCAACATGCTGCGTCTCTACCATTCATGCTTGCGTTGTAACATGAGGCTCGCAATGAAGACCGAGAGGGCGGCGCCACCATACGTTCGTGTGCACAAGCGCGACAACGTTGCGATCGTTGTCGATCCTGACGGATTGCGCGCCGGAACGACGCCTCCCAACGGGCCGACACTGCAAGACTCCGTTCCTCAGGCACACAAGATAGCGCTCAGCGAAATAGCAAATGGCACACCGGTGATTCGGTACGGTCATACTATCGCCTTCGCGAAGCGCGCAATCGCGGCGGGATCATGGGTTCGGGAGGAGCTTCTTGAGGTTCCACCGCCTCCTGCGCTCGACCAATTGCCGCTCGCGACAGCAACTCCCGCTGCCCTACCGGCCCTGGCTGGCTACACCTTCGAAGGCTTTCGCAATGCCGATGGCAGCGTTGGAACGAAGAACATTCTCGGCATCACCACAACTGTGCAGTGTGTCGCGCCCACGGTAGACTATGCCGTTCGGCGGATCAAAAACGAGCTTCTTCCGCGATTCCCAAATGTGGACGATGCCGTCGCGATAACCCACACCTACGGTTGCGGAGTTGCTCTCGAAGCTCCGGGAGCGGAGATCCCGATTCGCACGCTGCGGCACATCGGTTCTCATTCCAATCTGGGCGCGGCTCCGCTGGTCGTGAGCCTGGGGTGCGAGAAGCTCCAGCCTGATCGCCTGTTTCCGAGTCACAATCCAACACGCCTTCCCGTTCTCGAAAGCGATCCCCTCGTAATCCGCATGCAGGACGAGCGCGGGTTTGCGGAAGTGGTAGCTGCGATTCTGCGCGCCGCGGAAAAGCGGCTGGACCAACTAAACCGCCGTCGGCGCGAGACTGTACCGGCATCGGAGCTGGTTGTAGGACTGCAATGCGGAGGTAGCGACGCATTCTCAGGAGTAACCTGCAATCCGGCAGTCGGATTTGCGGCCGATCTACTTGTGCGCGCGGGAGCCACGGTTATGTTTTCTGAGGTCACTGAGGTGCGCGACGCTGTGCATCTGCTCACTCCGCGTGCCGCCAACGAGGAGGTGGCGCTCGATCTAATCCGCGAAATGCGCTGGTACGACGAGTATCTAGCTAGAGGCGCAACCGACCGCACTGCCAATCCCACTCCGGGAAACAAGCGCGGAGGCCTCGCCAACGTAGTTGAGAAAGCGCTAGGTTCCATTGCCAAAGCTGGGACGTCGGCTCTTGCAGCCGTTGCTACCCACGGAGAACGCGTTACTGGCAAAGGATTGGTCTTCGCCGCCACGCCTGCCAGCGACTTCATCTGTGGCACGCAGCAGCTGGCGTCGATGAACTTACACATATTCACCACCGGCGAGGGGAGCCCCTACGGCCTCGCCATGGTTCCGGTGATCAAAGTATCGTCTCGTACTGCACTGGCCGAACGGTGGCCCGACCTAATCGATATAGACGCTGGACGCATCGCTACCGGGACTGCAACCGTCGAGGATGTGGGATGGGAGATTTTCAGATTCATTCTGGACGTAGCAAGTGGCCGCAAACGCACCTGGGCTGACCACTGGGGACTCCACAACAGTTTGGCTCCGTTTAACCCCGGTCCAGTTACGTAACCCGCCGTAGAGATGCGGCGCGCTGCGTTATCGAACAGCTGAATACTTGCGAATGCTGAGAGCGATCGGCAATCCAACGCAGAACATGTGGATCACGATTCCAACGATCATCATCTTCAGGGAGAACGGAGATCTTCTGGCGGCCGAAAGCGGGATGACGACCCGCTGCATGAAAAAGTACACGGCAATCCCGTAGAGAAAGCCCGCTGTAACCGCTTGTTTCGTAAGAAATGACATGAAGCGGCTGGCCACGAAATATGTGGTGGCTGCCCCAAAGGCGATCACAAAGTGCAGGAATAACCCAAGCGCCGCCGTTGGCAGTCCGCCCTGCCGGGCACTCGGGCCCATCACTCCAGTAGCGATGCCCTGCAAAAGTGGAATCGGTTTTGCGCCGAAGTAGCCATAGACGACGGTGGCGGCGGTGATGTCGCACACTCCGCAGGCGAACCCTGCCCACAAGATGGCGCGAAGGGCGCTCGGTTTCCGTATTGCGATGGCGGTGCCAGATGCACTCATTGGTCCCTCTCACTTGAATCGCAATACTCTGAACGAGTCGAATGAGGAACATCAACAGCAAATTGCGTTAACGGAAATTCTGTGGGGACTAGTCGTTGTGATCGGAAAATCTGGTGGGCCCGGAGGGATTCGAACCCCCAACCAAGAGATTATGAGTCTCCTGCTCTAACCGTTGAGCTACAGGCCCGTGACTGGCAATATCAGTCTCGCATAAGCCAGATAACCAGACCATCCGCAAGTTACCAGGCCCGAGGGGAAGTTTTCACCACGGAGACACGGAGGCACGGAGAGACACAAGAATCAACCACAAAGGACTCGAAGGATCACGAAGGAAAAAAGGGTAGGTTTCTTCCTTCGTGTTCCTTCGTGTCCTTTGTGGTTTCACTCCGGTTGCAAGCCGAGGGCGGCCGCCCACAAAGCCAAGGGCGTCACAATCCGTGGCCATTTGGGTGTATGCTTGGGCCGCAAAAAACTGGGGAACCCCCACAATGACCCAAACCTTCGCCATCGGTATCGGAGGCGCTGCCGGTCAGGGTGTGGCTACGCCGGGCGACATCTTCGCGAAAATCTTCAGTCGTCGCGGTCTGCACCTGAACGCCTACAACGCCTATCAGTCCATTATTCGCGGCGGTCACACGTTTCTGACTATTCGCACAGGGCCCGACAAAGTCACCAACATTGGCGATCGGATTGACCTCCTGATTCCATTGAATCAGGACACCATGGATCGCCACCTGCGCCTGTTGAATGCGGGAGCCGCATGTATCTACAACAGTGACGCGATCAACCCAGGTCCAACGGCGGATGGTGTACAGCTCTGCCCGCTTCCCGTTTCGAAACTGGCGGATATCAGCCGCAACAAGGTTGCTCAGAACACGCTGGCCGTCGGCGCGGGACTGAGCATGATGGGCATCGGCTTCCAGGCGCTGGAGACGATGCTTATCGAGCAGTTCAAGAAAAAAGGCGATGCCGTGGTGGCGGAGAACGTCGCCCTCGCTCGCACCGGCTACGACTATGCCTCGCAGAACTTCAAACCGTTCGATCCGCCGCTGCCGATGACCGACCACCGCTATGCTGTGCCCAGCGGAAACATGGCGCTGGCGATGGGCGGCGTGGCGGCTGGAGTGAAGTTCTACTGCGCCTATCCGATGAGTCCATCCACTGGAGTTCTGCACTGGATGGCTTCGCATGCGCGCAAGGCGGGCGTCATGGTTCGTCAAGTCGAAGACGAGATTGGCGTCGTCAACATGGCCATCGGGGCTGCCCATGCAGGCGTTCGCGCCATGTGCGCAACCTCTGGCGGTGGATTTGCGCTGATGAGCGAGGGCCTCGGCATGTCGGCGATGATGGAGACTCCAGTCGTTGTGATCGACTGCCAACGCGCTGGACCATCGACGGGTGTACCAACAAAGACCGAACAAGGCGATCTCTGGCAAATGCTGGGCGCAGCCTTCGGCGACTATCCGCGGGTCATCGGCGGTCCGCTGGACATTGGAGACTGCTTCAAAATCATTCCTGAAATCTTCAACGTCGCCGACCGCTTCCAGTGTCCGGGGATCGTGCTCTGCGATCTCCTCCTCTCGGAGGGCAGGCTCAGCGTCGATCCGAAGGAACTGGACTTTAATCCGCCCATCGATCGCGGCGAGTTGATTACCAATGGCAACGGAGCCAATGGTTCGAATGGAACCAATGGGAACTACAAGCGTTACCAGATTACCGAGAGCGGGATTTCACCGCGTGCCATTCCGGGAGTGCCCGGTCACATCCACACGGCCGCAACTGACGAGCACGATGAAGACGGCGTGCTTATCAGCGACGAATTCACGAATCCCACCAAGCGCCGCGCCATGATGGAAAAGCGCATGCGGAAGCAGACCGGGATTGATGCTGCAGTTCCACCGCCACATCTGTTGGGTCCTCGCGAGGCCGAAGTCACCCTGATCGGATGGGGATCAACTTATGGCGTGATCGGAGAAGCCTGCGCAATGCTGAACGAGCAGGGGATCTCTGCCAATCAACTCCAGATTCGCTGGCTGGTGCCACTCCATGGCGATGCGATCGTTGACATCCTCAAAGATGCGCGTCGCACGATCATCGTGGAAAACAATTACAGCGGCCAATTCGCTCGCTATCTGCGCAGCGAGACCAGCTTTGTGCCCGATGGACATATCCGCAAGTACGATGGCGAACCATTCATGCCGCACCACATCGTAGAAGCGGTAAAAGAACAGCTTGCGGGCAAGAGCACACTTTCGGTGCCCGCGCACGAAATCATGGTTTAGAGGAGAAGAAACGATGGCGACCGCTACGCTAACGACCAAACCGCTAACGATGGCCGACATGAAAGGGAAGGTCGACCCGGATTGGTGTCCGGGATGCGGTGATTTTGGTGTGCTCGCCGCGCTGCAGAAAGCGCTGGTGGAGCTGCAGATCCCAACTCACAACATCGTGGCCATCAGCGGCATTGGCTGCTCTTCAAACCTGCCCGGCTACATCAACACTTACGGCATGCATACGCTGCATGGACGCTCACTGGCGGTGGCGACAGGCGTGAAGCAGGCGAACCATGAGCTCACCGTGATCGTGACCGGAGGCGATGGCGACGGCTTCGGCATCGGCGGCAATCACTTCGTCCACACGATGCGGCGCAACGTGGACTTGCTCTACATCGTGATGGACAACCAGATTTACGGTTTGACTACCGGCCAGACTTCTCCGACCAGCCGCCTGGGCATGAAAACCAAGAGCATGCCCTTCGGCAATATCGAGGCTCCCGTCAACCCGATCACGATGGCCCTCGCCGCCGGCGCGACGTTCATCGCCCGTGGCTTCAGCGGCGAACAAAAGCACCTCACCGAGTTGATCAAGCACGGCATCGAACACAAGGGCTTCTCGTTTATCGATGTCTTTAGCCCGTGCGTTACCTACAACCTCGACAATACTTATCAGTGGTTCCGTCCGCGGGTAAAGAAGCTCGAAGATGACGCAACCTACGACTCGACTGACTGGACAGCAGCGATGGAACGATCAACCTTGTGGGGAGAAGAAATCCCAATCGGGAAATTCTTCGAACGCACCGATCTTCCGGCGTTGCATGCAGCTGAGCCGGTTCTGAACGACGGTCCGCTGGTTCACCGCGATCTGCGATTGCCTGCTGAGGTGACGCGCGGGTTCATCGAGGAATTGATGTAGCGGCGTAGTCGGACTGAACCGGGGAAGAGCGAACACGAAGGTCACGAAGGCTAAACCCTGGAGGTCACGAAGCCGTTTTTGCTTATTGCCTATCGCTTATTGCTTATCGCTGCTTTTTCAACGCTCTCTTCTGCAAGTGTGCGCGCATCTCTTGCCCAAACTTTGTCTTGTTGAAAGCAAGTTGTTGCACGATGCCGATGATGTTGCCGGCTGCCCAGTACAGACTCAATCCTGCCGACAAGTTCCACGTGAAAACGCCCAGCAGCAGAGGCATGGTGAACTGCATCATCTTTTGCTGTGCAGGATCCATGCCGGCCTGTGGAGTGATTTGCTGCATGAGGAACATCGACACGATGAAGAAGATCGTGAGCACATGCGAGGGGCTGGAGAGATCGTGCAACCACAGCCACCCCGCCTGACGCAGTTCGATGGCACTGCTCAGCATGGTGTAGAAGGCCCACAGAAAGGGCAATTGCAGGAGATTGGGTAAGCACCCGCCAAGCGGGTTCACACCTTCGCGCTTGTAGAGTGCCTGCAACTCGCGGTTCTTCTCGGCCTGGCGTGGATCCGTGAGTTTGTAGCGCTTGTACTTGTCATTGATCGCAGTCACTTGAGGTTGCAGCTTCTGCATCCGCATTGCTGACTTGATGGTCGAGATGCGCAGCGGCAGCAAGGCAACGTTAATGACCAGGGTCAAAATCAGGATCGCCCAGCCATAATTTCCGGTCCAATGTTCGTAAGTCCATCGCAGCCAGAGGAACAGTGGCTTAGCGAAGAATGAGAAATAGCCAAAGTCCAGCAGCTTTTCCAAGGAAGGACCATTGGGCTGCGGCGAGATGCTGGCTGGAGTCGAATAAGCACGGATGTTGGAGATCACATCCAACGCTTTCGGTCCAACGAATATCCGTTCGCTCGTCGGTCCCCCGGGCGTCCCTACTGCAATGCCCAAAACAGGAACACGCTCCTGGTCGTTAGGATCGGGCTTATCGGGATTTTTAGGGATGCGAATCTCGTTATGGAGTGTTACCGCGGCCACGTGATCCGGATCGTCAGGAAGAAAGGTTGCAGCGAAGTACTGATCCACGCCGGCGGCCCAATTGAAGGGGCCGTTGATGGTGGCGCCGCCGCTTACTTTCTTCAGCGCCATGCGTTCGACCTTGTCCTCGCGATCGATATCGATGCGCGCAGCGGCGTATGAAGCTGGATTCGTAGCGTCGCCGAATCCCGATGGCCATGCCGGGTAAGCAGTGACATACGAACCCTTCTGGGCGACCGAGGTCTCGACCCGAACTTCGTAGCTGTGGCTGAACGTGAGTTTCTTTTTGACGGAGATGTCACCGTCGGAGTACTCGAAGGTAAGGGTCTTGCTGTCACCTGAATTGTCTTCGGTCGCTACGTACAGGACTTCATTCAACTTTTTGCGCAGCGACTCGTCATAGGCAAACAGCGAGAGCGGATATCCATACTGTGGAGGGGCGACCGGATTCACCAGTTCCTGCGGCTGTCCCTGATCGTTCTTGTATTTCTTCAGAACCCAGGACTTCGCGAGTCCACCGCGATTGCTGAAGGTGATGCGATAAAGATCGTTCTCGACAACTGTCGGAGTCTCGGCGGCAGCTTGTTTTGTTGTAGCTGCACTTGCCGGTGGTCTGACCGATGCGATTGAGGTCGGCTCCGGCCCTGCAGGCGCGGCATTCTGCTGCGCAGATCTTTGGATTTCTTCCTGGCGTTGCGGGGGAGCCGGTGGCTTGTAGTACTTCGAAATGACCTGTTGAGTAATAAAGATAACGACGAAGGTGAGAGCAAAAGTGAGTAGCAGCCGTCGCTCTGAGCCTGGCTCTTGATTGGGTGTTTGGAAATCGTTCAACGTAACCTGCCAAAATTTTGCATAGTTCTAAGGTCGAAGCTGCTCGTGATGTGAAACGTGTGGCACCGGATCGTATCCGCTGGCTCCGAAGGGATGACAGCGCAGAACTCTGCGAATCGCAAGCATTCCCCCGCGCCACCAGCCATGTTCAGCCACAGCCTGGGCCCCATACTCTGAGCAGCTCGGACTGAAGCGACACGAATTGCCAAACAGAGGCGAGATCCAAAGCTTGTACCAGCGAAGCAGAGCTTCCACTGAGCTTTGACGATTCGCAATCTCCGTGAAGGCGGTTATCACTTGTTAATGCTTTCTCGCGGCCAGACGCCCGGGATTGGCCGACCGCTGCTGTTGAGAAGGCCGACTGTTCTTATCCGTGCCTGATGCTGCCTTTTGTTCAATCACGTCAAAAGCGCGAGCGACCTCGGCACAGAGCTGTTGAAAATCGATCTCCAACACAACCTTCTTTGGATTAATCACAATATCCAGAGGACGCGTGAGTCGTCCAAGATTCTGAGTGATCGCAGCTCGCACTCTACGCTTAATACGATTGCGGATGACAGATTTTCCCATCGCGCGACCCACCGTAATTCCGATCCTCGGCTCCCGGGTACTCCCTGAATTCGTTCCAGCATCTTCTAGCGCCTCAGAACCTACAGACTCTCCGGGACGTAACAGATAAAAAGCGGTCAGGGCCTGCGAAAAATGACGTTGCCCGCACCGGTACACCACTTCAAACTCGGCGTGTTTTCTTAATCGATGCTCACGGGGAATCGACATCGGGCTTACATCCTCCGTAGAGCCTCGCCCAGTTCGCCTTCATAATCGTTTTTGGAGGATGTTGAGAGGGGAGGCGCGGTCAGAACGCGCCGCTTACTCGCGGAACCCGGGCTTCACGGAAACCCGCTTACGCCCTTTCGCACGGCGTCGGGACAACACCGCCTGGCCGGACTTGGTCTTCATACGGGTCCGGAACCCGTGCGTCTTACTCCGCCTCCGGCGGTTGGGCTGAAATGTGCGCTTCGGCATCGAGCAATGCACTCCTAGCTAAAAATATTTGCAGTGAGCAAACCTTAAGTATATCGGAGCAGTGCGGTTGCGGCAATTTTGCGGGCGGACTCGACAACGGGTCAGTTTGGCGATTACCTACTACGCGAAATGCAAGCAACTTCTTAAAACTGTCATCCCTTCTATAACCACGACGGCTCTGTCAAGGACGAAATAGGCAACACGAGTCCGCTGGCGTGGGCGATGAACGTTGTTTGCCCCGGCCTTTCCCTTATTAGGAGGGGGTTGGTTTTGGTGTTGCCTTTGC